>ONTN01000007.1 GCA_900320765.1 uncultured Eubacteriales bacterium | reverse complement strand
GAAGAAGCGGACCTGCTCGCGGAGGAGCTCGAGGGCGTCGGCGCGGAGGAGTTCTTCGCGCTTCCGCCAGTCGAGGTTCTCGCGCTCCTCCTCGCTGAGGGCGGCGAGGGCGGAGCCGGGCGCGGGGATGCGCCGCTGCGTCTTCGAATCCCAGCGGCCGCCGGCGGCCATCGGGTCGAAGAAGAGCCCGACGGTGACGGGGACGCCGTTGGTGCGCGTCTCGAGCTCGGAGCGGAAGCGCTCGGCGCGGCGCGGGAAGTCGTAGCTGGAGACGGAGCACCACACGCCGGGCTGGCTGTCCTCGAGCTTGCCATGGTCGCCGGTGGAGAGGTATTCGAGAAGGATCGAGCCGTCCTCGGTCGCGAGGTCAAAGACCCACGAGGCGGGCTCGGTCTTCTGCGGGCGGTCGGGGTCGCCGTCGCCCTCGACCTTCTCCTGGACTAAAGGCTCGGGGTCATACTCTCTCATCTTCGCGAGCTTTTCCTTAAATTCCTCCGCGTTCTTCGCGACGGTATAGCGGTCGCCCGCCTTCAGGCCGAGCTTTTCGCCGCAATGCGGCTTTATAACGACGGGGTAGCTGTCCGGCTCGCCCTCATATTCCTTCGGCACGCGGAAGCCGAAGTCGGCCGCCCTCTCGTGCACCGTCTCCTTATTATTCAGGGCGTCGAGCACGTACTTATCGGCGACAAGGAAGTAAGCGGCCTTCTCAAACCGCTCCTTATCGGCGGCGATGACGTTCAGCGTACCCGCACCGACGGGGAAGAGCACCGGCGTATCGCAGCCCTCTATCACCTTCAAAAGCCTGTCGGGGTACTCCTTATCTGTCACCGAGCCCTCGATCCACACTCCGTCCGCGTATTTCGAGGAGAAGGCGGGCGGCTCGATCGAGCTGTCGCCCCGGGTCTGAGTAACAATCACCTGATAGCCCGCCCTGCCGAGAGCGCGGACGGCGGCTATCGCCGAGCGGTATTTTCCGTCGGTAACTATCGCAGTTCTCATAGTTTGTTCACCCTCGTTATTTATAAGCCCTCATTACCTCGCGCCTTGTGAAGCCCTCCGCGCTGCCGAAGAGGCCATCCGGCAGAGCAGTCACGGGATCGGACTCCTTCGCGCCTCTCGGGATATAGCCCCGCTCGGCGCAGTATTCCATAGCTCCGGCGTATTTTCCCGCCTTGCCGTCCCTTTTTAGTATTTCCCTTCTGCCCTCGACGGCGGCCTTTCTCGGGGCGATCAGCATACTGAGCTCGCCCACCGTCATCGTATTGTCCGGACGGAGCCTGTTATCGGAATATACGACCGCTCTCTCCCTCTGGAGAGCTGCGAATTTCTCAAAGTCCGGGTCGTCCCTGCCCACGTCGGCAAAGGGCGACTCCTCCATAAGCTCGGAGACGGTCACGACCTCGTAGCCGTACTTTTTCAAAAGCTCGAGCTGGAGTCTGAGCCCCGAGGCGACGGGCGTGCGCTTTGCCATATTGTACCCGTCCTTCTGGAATATGATCTGACCGCAGAAGAAATCGGGATCGCGCTCCAGCGCCTCGCGCACGGGTCTCACCATCTCCTCTACCTCGGCCTCGTACGCCGCCTTTTCGTCCGGGTTCTTTGAGGGCAGCCAGCCCGCCCCGTCGAACGAGGCAGCCATATACTGATAGCCGAGCTCGTCGTAAACGTCGTAGGAAGTAAGCCCCTTCTCGATGGCGTCAACGTAATGCGGCGGTCTTCCCATAGTGAGCTCATAGCCGTACTTATCGCGCATAAGCCCGTGGAGCCGCTTTAGATCGGCGACGGCCTTGTCAAATGAGCCGAGGTACACTCTTTTCCCGTAGACGAAGGGCTTTTTGCCGAAGATAACGTGGCGGTAGCCGTGGTTTGTTATCTGATGGCCGCCGGAGAGCATACGGCGGATGAGCCTTTCGTTATGTACCGCCCCGCCCTTCTCGTCCTTCCCGAGGTCGGGATAGTGGTCATAGGCTATGCCGCCCCAGGCGGGGGAGCCGAGGCTTCCCGCCTCGTCCGGGTAGTTTTCCGAGGTATCGCCGATAACGTTGAAGGTGCCCTTCGCCCCGAACTCCTCGAGGGTGTCCAGTATCACGTCGGTAAGCGATCTCCCGCCGAAGAGATCCGGCGAGGCGGGCATATCCATAGGCCCGTCGTCAAACGTCATCGCGCAAATTCTTCGCCCGGTCTTGACGCGCTCTATCCGCCGCGTGTACGAGATATGGTGCTCCTCGACCGGGGCTATGAGCTTTTTTACTATCGCCTTGCCTTTTTTCCCTATTCTGACTAAAAGAGACATCGGAATTACCTCCCCTCATTTTCTGCGGCGCAGCGGGCGCAGTATATCGCATAAAAGGCACTTTGCCGCAAACATTGCCCACTTGAGCCGCTTTAAAAGGCCTCCGCCCCGCTTTTTCAGCGCCGTCAGCTGGCTGCGGGCGACGTCTATATCTCTGCCCTCTCTCCCGCCGGTCTGATTTCCTGGCGTAAGAAGGGCCTTTTTTATACTCTCAAGGCTCGGCTCGCCGACCTCAACGGTTACGAAACCGTTTCCCACCTCTCGGTCTATATGCGCGTCGCTCCCGGCGAAGGCTGGAAGCCCCCGCTCCCGCGAAAGCGCAAGCGCCATCTCGTTTGCCTCGGGGTTTTTCCGGTTCGCGCGCCCGTTCCAAACCTCTATCCCGTCGAGCTCGTCTATGACCGACAAAAGCCTTTCGGGGTCTCTCGTCCTCTCGAACGGGTGCGCCATTACTGCTATCCCGCCCTGAGCGCGTATCTCCGCGGCGATCGCGCGAAAGCCCTTTGCCTGTACCGGCTCCTTTAAAAACAGCCCCAAAAGGTGGCCGTACTCGGTGGAAAACTCCGTTCCGGGTATGAGAACGAAGCCCTCCGGCGGCTCAAAGCCCTCCGGCGGAGCAAAAAACTTATCGTGATCGGTCACGGCGACCCCGTCGAGCCCCGCCGCGCGGGCGGCGTTTATTATCTCCTCCGCCGTCATTCTCCCGTCTGACGAGGCCTCGGAGTGGATATGCAGGTCGAGCTTCAGCTTCACCTTTTCGCCTCCTTGCCTTACTATATACAATTATATTATAATCCCCCGGCAAAATCAACAACGGCGAAGGGGCGCAAACGGATTTTTTGTGAAATAATAACGGTTTTAGTCGATTTTATAATTGAATTTGCCGCAATTTATGTTATGATATAAAGTAGGAACATATTGGGGAGGTATAAGCTTTGGCCGATTCTGTTTTGATATTAGGCGCTCGCGGCTCCGTGCCCGTGAGCGGGCGGCAGTTTACAAAATACGGCGGCGCGACCTCCTCTTATCTCGTTACCCTCTGCGGTCAAACGGTTGTATTAGACGGGGGTACGGGGCTTCTCAATCTGCCTTCTACTGTTCTCGCCGCGCCGGAGCTCGACCTTATCTTATCTCACCCGCACGCCGACCATCTTTTAGGTCTCGGTATGACGGGCTATACCGGCAGACTCAGGATATACTCAAAGACCCGCGGCGGCCTTTCGCCGAGGGAGCAGGTGGAGCGCTTCTACTCTCCCCCTCTCTGGCCGGTATCTCCAAATGCGAAATACCTTGAGCTTAGGGAGAGAATGGAGCTCGGCGCGATAACCGTCGAATCGGCGGAGGGCGTCCACCCCGGCGGAGTGAGCCTAATTAAGCTATCCGGCGGAGGCAAGACGGTGGTTTACGCAACGGACACCACTTTAAACGGCGGAGGCTCGCTTGCCGCCTTTGCGGCGGACTGCGACCTTCTCCTCTGCGACGGGCAGTACAGCCTTGCGGAGTGGGAGGAGCGCAAAAACTACGGGCACAGCACCTGGGAGGCGGCGGCCGAGGCCGCGCTTTCAGCGGGCGCAAAAAGGCTCAGGATAATCCACCACGCGCCGGCGCGAACTGACGCGGAGCTCGACGCTTTCTCCTCTGAGCTCAGGCGCTCCGGTCTCGATTGGGACTTTGCCCGCGAGGGCGAGGAGGTGTTCATTTGAAAAGCGAGGACGTAAAGCGGTTTTTGGATATCAGCATAGCCCTCACCTCCGAGCGCGACAGGGAGGCTCTGCTCTCCTCGATACTCGACACGGCGATGGACATCGCGGACTGCGACGCGGGAACGCTCTATCTCCTTGATGCGGACGGGCTTCGCTTCTGCCGCATGGTCACCCGCTCGATGGGCGTCCGTCAGGGCGGGCACGACGCGCCGATAACTCTCCCTCCCGTGCCGATGGAGGAAAAATACGTCTCCGCCTGGTGCGCCATACACGGGGAGACGATAAACGTGGCCGACGTGCGGACGGAGACCCGCTTCGACTTCTCCGGTTCTGTCAGGTATGATAATATGACGGGCTACCGGACGAAGAGCATGCTGGTCGTTCCGATGACGAACGACAGGGGCGAGCTCATCGGCGTCACCCAGCTGATAAACGCGCAGAACGGGGCTGGCGAGACAGTCCCCTTCCCGGAGGACTCGGTGCTCCTCATCGAGGCAGTCTCGTCTCAGGCGGCAATCAGCATAACGAATATGAAATACTCGCAGGAGATCACCCTCCTGCTCGATTCCCTCGTCTCCGCCCTTTCGACGGCTATCGACGAGAGGACGCCGTATAACGCGAACCACACGCGGAATATGGTGAGATACGGAACGGCCTTTCTAAACTGGCTCGACGAAAACAGGCACCCGATGGCCTTCTCCAGGGATAAGCGGCGCGCCTTTCTTATGGCGGTCTGGCTCCACGACGTGGGCAAGCTCGTAGTCCCGCTCGAGGTCATGGACAAGGAATCCCGCCTCGGCTCGAAGCTCCCGGAGGTCAAGGAGCGGCTCAGGACTATCGGCCTTCTCGGCAGGATAAAAACGCTGGAGGGAAGGCTATCCGGCGAGGAATATGCCTCGCTCATATCCGACCTTGAGGCGGCGGGCGCGCTCATCGAGAAAGCGAATAAGGCGGGCTTTTTGCCGGATGAGTCCCTCGCCGGGATAGAAAGCCTCGTTTCCCGGACCTATACCGACGAGAACGGCGCCGTTCTCCCATGGATAACCGAGGCCGAGCGCGCCGCCCTCTCCGTCAGGAAGGGCACCCTCACCCCCGCTGAGCGCGCGATAATGGAGAGCCACGTCGTCGTCACCGGGAAGATACTGCGCGACGTATATTTCCCAAAAACCTATCAGGATGTGCCCCGCTGGGCTGCCGCTCACCACGAGCTTTTGAACGGGCGCGGCTATCCCGACCACCTTACGGCGGAAGATATACCGGACGAGGTGCGGCTCCTCACGATACTCGACGTTTTCGACGCCCTCACCGCGAGGGACAGGCCGTATAAGCCGGCGATGCCGGTCGAGAAGGCTCTCGCCATACTGCACAGCATGGTATCCGAGGGCTCGATCGACGGGAACATACTGGAACTCTTTGAAAAAAGCAAAGCTTGGGAGGTCGAAGCTTGAAACAAGCTTCAACCTTATTTGAAATCGACTCGCCGCTGCGCGGCAACCGAAAAACATGGCATTTATGACCATTCCATTTCATGGTCATTTTGTGCCTTGAACTTCAGTGAAAGGAATGGTCATAAAAATGAAAAAGATACTATCCCTCATCCTTGCGATCGCGCTGATTGCCGCGATAATCATCCCGACCCTCGCGGCGGACAATAAGGGCACCACGATCCGCCTCGGCTCGACCGAGGGCACGGTAACAGTCAAAAACGCCTCGAGCAAGGCGCAGACCGCGAGAAAGGATATGCGCCTTTATAACGGCTACAGCGTTCAGACCGCCTCGGTCTCCAGCGCCTATCTCACCCTCGACGACACGAAGGCCGCGAAGCTCGACGCTCTCTCGAAGGCGGAGGTAAAAAAGTCCGGCAAGCAGCTCGAGATAAAGCTCGCCACGGGCAAGCTCTATTTCGGCGTAACTCAGCCACTCAGCTCGGACGAGAGCCTCAATATCTGCACCTCTACGATGGTGACGGGCGTCCGCGGCTCCTACGGGTGGGTTATGCCTAACATGATGGGTCTGCTCCACGGCCACGTCACCGTGACCTGCCGCAACCCGTACACCGGCGAGGTCAGAGTCACCGAGGTCACGAGCGGACAGATAGTCTACTTCGACCCCTATGCCGACGGGGCGGGAGCCGAGCCTCAGCTTCTTGAGATCGACTTCATAAAGCGGCTTATGAAAAATGAGGACGTCCCCTCCTTCGTTATCGAGGAGATCCGCCTCAGCCCCGAGCTGCAGGAGCTCATAAACGAGGACGTTGAAAATCTCGACGTTCCGACGCTTTTGGGTCTCGAGGCGGAGAAGCGCGCCGCCGAGGAGGCGGAGATCGCCGAAAAAGAGGCCGGGATCGAGGCCGCCATGGCGGAGCAGGATGCCGAGATAACGGGCGCTGAGCAGTATTACGTTGCGCCTACCGAGTCCACGAGCTCGTATATAGTGACTCTGCCCACCGGAGGCGATTACACAATAAACGGCGTTACCGGCGGAACGATGGTTGACGCAACACACTATTCCGTAGTTTCCGGTAACACGTTGACGTTTACACTATTCCCCAATGCCGGATTCAGCGTTTACGAGGACTATCTGAGCGTCTCCGCAGAGGGCGCTGCAGTTACGATCTCACAGAATGGCACTAACTGCGACGTTAGCTTTAACGTTTACGGCAACAGAACTGTAAGCGTAGACAGCGGCGTCTTCTTTGAGACTGACATAGCAGGGCTGGCGGCTGCTTTAACCGCCCACGATGAGGTCGTGCTTACCGGAACCGGAGCTCTTGCCGGCAACCAAAATGTAGCCAACGACAAGACCCTTCTTCTAAAAGCTGATCTTAGCGTCAACTCACCCAACATGCTTACCTTGGATGCAGCGGGTACGGGTACAAATCCCGGAAAGCTCATAATTGACTCCGGAGTTACGCTGACAACAGATAACGGATCAACGGTTACGAATAACGGAAAACTCGAAAATTACGGCACGGCGAACATCGACGGAGAACTATCCTCCACCTTGGGAAGCGAGATTGTAAACTACACCGGCGGAACTATGAATTTCTCCGCAAACGGGCGGCTTTCTGGCGCCCCGGCAGTCGATAACCGCGGCTATTTAGTCGTTAGCAACACAGGTGACTACGGCATCAATCTTAGCGGCGGATCCTTAAATATCAGCGGCCAGCTGGAGACCACAACCGCCAACGGCGTTCTGCTCAATTATAATACACCCGTGGAAATCAGCGGGCTTTTGACCATCGGGGCCGGAACAACCTTTGAAGCCGGTCTGACCGGAACGGCTACCTTTACTATTACAGATACCGGAATAGTAGTGAACAATGGCACCTTCTTCCCCCGCCCCGCCTCCATGGCGGTAAACCGCGGTACGATAACTAATAATCAGGCCTTCACTGTGGGCTGCAATCTTGACAGCTATTCCGGCTTAATTGAAAACGTTGGTACAGCAACGATGGAGGTAATGGGAACGAACATAGTTTATTATAACGAAACTTTAAACGGCGCATTGACCTACATCGGCTCAGGCTCGGTGGTAGACAGCCCCGCTCCCTGATAGCGCGCCTTGATCAGCAAGTCTCAGGAGAATATAAAGAATGAAAAAGAAGCTTGCATTTCGCCTCCTTGCCGCCTTTTTGATCGCCGGTATTGCGACGGCGGCGGCGGGGCTCGGGCTCTTTGATAACCTCGACGCGACCCTCTCCGACTTCGTCTACCAGCACCCCGAGGGAACGGACGGCGAGATCGTCGTTATCGGAATGGATCAGCGGGCAACGGAGGAATACGGCCCTATGCCGTGGCCCCGCGATATAATGGCGGACGTGATCGCCATTCTGAACTCCGACCCGGAGAACGCTCCCGCCGTTATCGGCGTCGACGTTCTCTACGTGGGCGAGAGCTCCGACCCCGGGGCGGACGGCTATCTCGCCGGGGTCTGCGCCGAGGGCGGGAACGTGGTCGTCGCCTCAGCCGCTCAGTTCGGAAGCGAGGTCGTGGAGCTTGGAGAAAACGAATTCTATATGAAGACGGGCGCGGTTATCGGCTGGGACGAGCCCTATCCCGATCTCAGCGACGTTACCGATACCGGGCACATAAACGCCAAGGCGGATAACGACGGGATAATCCGCCACGCACAGCTCTATATCGACGTACCGGAGCGCGGAAGGGTATATAGCTTCGCCCGCGTCATATACGAAAAATACTGCGAATACCTCGGCGAAGAGCCGAACCCCGCTCCGGAGAGCGAGAGCTACTATTTGAGCTTCTCCGCCCTGCCTCGCGCCTATTCCGAGAGCGTTTCCGTCGTCGATATCATCGACGGCACGAGGGACCCCTCCGAATTTGCCGGAAAGATAGTCCTTATCGGGCCCTACGCCGCGGGAATGATGGACGAATATAAGACCGCCGTAAGCCACGCGAAGAATATGTACGGCGTCGAGATACAGGCAAACGCCATCGACGCCTTCAGAAAGGGCTTCTTCCCCAAGAATGCCTCGCAGGCTCTCCAGCTTGCGGCCCTCTTCATTCTCACCTTCTCCGCCGTCCTGTATTTCTCAGACCGCAAGGTGCTCCCCTCGCTTATCGCATGGGCTCTCTCGGTCGCCATTTGGCTCGGGCTATGCCTCCTGCTTTTCAGAGGCGGCACGATACTGAACGTCCTGTGGGTGCCCCTCTTCATCACCCTCATCTTCATCGGCTCGGTCGCGGCAAACTACATCCGCGCCGCACGCGAGAAACGGAAGATAACTAACACCTTCGGACACTACATCGACCCCGAGATAATGCGCCGCCTTATCGCTCAGGGCGCCTCGGCCCTCGAGCTCGGCGGGAAGCAATACGATATCGCCGTCCTCTTCGTCGATATTCGCGGCTTCACCACGATGTCGGAGGCTCTTGACCCGCCCACGGTCGTTGAGATAATAAACAAGTACCTCACTCTGACGACGGAGTGCATAATGAAAAATCACGGCACCCTCGATAAGTTCGTCGGCGACTGCACTATGGCCTTCTGGAACGCCCCGGTCGAGCAGGAGGACCCGGTCTACCTCGCCTGCCGCGCAGCTATGGATATGGTGGAGGGCTCGAAGAAGCTCGGCGAGGAGCTTTCCTCTCGCTTCGGGCGCACGGTCTCCTTCGGCGTCGGAGTAAACTGGGGCCCAGCCGTAGTGGGGAACATAGGCGCACCGAAGCGAATGGACTATACCGCCATCGGCGACACGGTCAATACGGCCGCGAGGCTCGAGGCAAACGCGCCGGGCGGCAAGATATTTATCTCCCGCGCCGTCGCCGATATTCTGGGCGACAGAGCCGTGGTAACGAGCCTCGGCGACAGCATCAAGCTTAAAGGAAAAGCCGAGGGCTTTGAGATACTCACCCTCGACAGTTTGAAATAAGGAAGGAGAATTATGATGAAAAAGATCATATCCCTCTTGATATCGCTCTCGCTGCTTCTCTCTATCGGGCTTTGCGCCCTCGCCGCCGGAGAGAGCGAGAAATCCGACCCCGTCCGCCCGGCATACGCCGGAGTGACCGTGCTTGAGGACGGGACCGTTCTCGCAACGGACAGCTGGAACAAGGTAATATGGAAGATCTCGGGCGGAAAGGCGGAGATCTTCGCCGGAAAGATTCCCGTCGCCGACCTCACCGGAGAGCCGCAGGGCAGATATAACGACGGAAAGAGCGAGGACGCCTTCTTTATGTCCCCCTGCGCCATAGTTCCCTTCCTCGAGGGCTACGCTGTCTCCGACCCGGCCGCGAACGTGATAAGGTACGTTACGGAGACGAAGGTGATGACCCTCTCCGGCTCGGGTACTGCCGGGCTCAGAAACGGGAAGGCTCAGAACGCCCGCTTCAATAACCCGACCGGCCTCGCTGCAGACGATAAGGGCGGCCTTTACATAGCGGACACGGGCAACAACTGCGTCCGCTATATGAGCTCCACCGGCTCAGTCCGCATTCTTATTACTAATCTCTCCGCCCCGACGGGACTTGCGTATCACGACGGGAAGCTCTACATTGTCGAGAGCGGCAAAAACCGCGTGCTGACCGCCACGGGCTCCTCATATGAAGCTCTCTGCGGCTCCTTCTCCTACGCTGAGGACGCGGACGAATACTACGGCGGCTTCTCGAACGGGAAGGCTGCGCGCGCGAGATTCGATCACCCCTCCTCCGTCGCCGTAAGCGAGGACGGGCGGGTGTTTATCTCCGACCCCGTAAATCACGCGATCCGCTATCTGAAGGACGGCAGGGTCTACACCCTAAAGAAGGGCGACGGGATTGTCGCCCGCCCGGTCGAGCCGAACGGCATCTTCATCTCCGGAAATTACCTCTACGCCGCGGACGGCGCGGGCGATATCCTTAAATACAGCATCAAGGAAAAGGTCTTCTCCGACGTAGCCGAGACCGCGTGGTACGCCGAGGGCACGGCGGACCTTTAATGATATGACAGAGGAGACCTGGTGGTCGGCTTCAGCCCGCTGGGCCGCCGATGCCGGTATAGTCAAGGGCATGCCGGACGGCACTTTCGCCCCGGATAAGCCGATAACGAGAGAGCAGATGGCGACCATGCTGTACCGCTATGCGGAATACCTCGGCCTTGAGGACGACCTTTCCGCCGACCTCTCCTCCTTCCCCGACTCGGGCGAGGTGAGCTCCTGGGCTCTTGAGGGAATGGAATACGCCGTCGCCTCCGGCCTCATCGAGGGCAGCGACGGAAACCTCCTCCCCACAAAAGACGCGACCCGCGCCCAGGCGGTGACGGTCTTCCTCCGCCTCCTCCCCGCTGCAGAGGGATAAAAAAGAATTCGGGCAGGTTCTAAAATTAGAACCTGCCCGTGTTTTGTTATCTTTTCAGCTTTCCCAAAATACCGTTGTTGCATATATCGTTTAGGAAAAGGGCGACCTGATTTGGCTCCCTCTCGGCTCCGCCCTGGATCCACATCTGGATCACTCTCATGCACCCGTAGGAGGCGAAGTCGTACATATCGTCCATCTCCGCCTTGCTGAGCTCCGGCGCGAGCTGCGCCCAATGGTGAAGGCAGGTGGGCTTTGCGACGTAGAGAAGCTGCTGGAGAAAGGTTATATCCCCGTACTCACCGAAAAGCGCCTCGGAAAACTCATACCTCTCCTTGATGGCGGTAAGCGCCTGGGTGAAAATCGTCACAACGTCCTCCGCCTTGCGGAAGGCCGTGACGGAAGAGAGGATATCCTCGTAAAAGCTGTTCTCTATCTCGCCGAGCATCTCGGCGGGGCTGCCGTAATAGGCGTAGAACGTGCCGCGGTTTAGGTCTGCCGTCTCGCATATCTCCTTTACGGTTATCCTGTCGATGGGCTTCTTCTTAAGGTGGCTTATCAGGCTCTGCCTGAGGGCGGCCTTTGTGTAGTGTACCCTTCTGTTGTCCTTCACGTTTGCCATTTCTCTCTCGCACCCTTTTTATATATAGTTTTGAACATTGTGTTAAATCCCACAAAAAACAGCGCTTTGACTATTGAAAGCGAAGACACAACATATTATAATATAAGAAATTCAGGAAGTCAACACCGCGTTTATATAATATCTTCGTGTGCGAATTATAGGAGATGATCTCAATGAAGACCTACCGCATAATAACAGACGGATCCTGCGATATGCCGGCCTCCCTCGCGAAGGAGAAGAGGGTCACCGTCGTTCCCTTTTACGTCACTATGGATGAGAAAACGTATATAAAAGAGAACGTGGACATTTCCAAGACGGACTTTTACAAGTGGATGGTAGAGAACAAGGGCTGCTACCCCAAGAGCTCCACGCCCTCCGTTCAGGACTATCTCGACGTTTTTACTGAGGCTGCCGAGGCGGGAGAGGACGTAATCTGCATCTGCATAACGAGGAAATTCTCCACCTCCTTTGAGTCTGCGCAGATGGCTGCCGATATGCTTGCGGAGACCCATCCTGATTGCCGCGTCACCGTGATAAACGCGATGGTGAATACGGTGCTTCAGGCGCTTTTGGTGCTCGAGGCCGTCAAGCTCCGCGACAAAGGCGTGGATTACGACAAGTGCGTAAGGCGCGTCAAGGCCGCCCGCCCCTCCGGCAGGATATTCTTCACTGTCGGCAGCATAGATTACCTCCGCCACGGCGGAAGGATCGGCAAGCTCGCCGGTATAGCCGGAACTATCCTCGGCATCCGCCCGCTCATAACGCTCAAGGAGGGCGAGATTTTCCCCGCCGGCATCACCCGCTCAAGACAGAAGTCGATTGAAAAGGTCGAGGCTCTCGCCCTTGACTACGTCAAGGAGAACAACTGGGCGGATAAGGAGTATGAGATGGTCGTGGGCTACGGCTACGATTACGAGGAGGCAGTCAAATTCCGCGACAGGATCTGCGGAGCCTTCGCCTCTATGGGTCATATCCTCAAGGTGAACATATACCACATAGGCGCCGCGATCAGCGTACACACCGGCCCCTATCCCCTCGGAGTAGGTATTATTAAGCACGCATGATCATATCCCGCCGGATGCTTTCCGGCGGGACGGTTTTTATAAATATACAAAAGGAGAAGAGAGATGGGCGAGCGCAGATTTTATCACGGGGGAGATTATAACCCCGAGCAATGGCTGAAAATGCCGGAGATACTCAATAAAGACCTCGAGCTTATGGAGAAGGCGAGGGTCAATATCGTGACCCTCGGCGTTTTCTCATGGTCGATGCTCGAGCCGGAGGAGGGGAAGTATGACCTTGACTGGCTCGCGGACATTATAGATAAGCTGTACGCCCGGGGCATTTCGGTCGATCTTGCCACCCCGAGCGCGGCAAAGCCCGCCTGGCTCGCCCAAAAATATCCGGAGGTACTTCGGGTGGGCGCAAACAGAGTCCGCGAAAAATACGGCAACAGGCACAGCCATTGCTACACCTCCCCAGTATACCGCGAGAAGGTCAGGGCTGTGGATCAGGCTCTCGCCCGCCGCTTCGGGGCTCATCCGGGAGTCGTTATGTGGCACATATCAAACGAGCTCGGCGGCGAATGCCACTGCGAGCTGTGCCAGAACGCCTTCCGTGAATGGCTAAGGGGGAGATACGGCTCGCTCGATAAGCTGAACGAGGCATGGAACTCCGCCTTCTGGTCGCACATCTATTCCGACTGGTCTCAGATCGAGAGCCCGGCTCCTCACGGTGAGGGCGCGATGCACGGCCTCATTCTCGACTGGAAGCGCTTCGTAACTCAGCGCACCCTCGATTTTTACCGGATGGAGCGCGACGCCGTCCGCGAGCTTGTCCCCGGCGCGAAATTCACGGTCAATATGATGTACCGCTTCGACGGCCTCGACTACTATAAATTCGCACCCGGCCTGGATATGATAAGCTGGGACGATTACCCCACCTGGCACAAGGCGGGAGAGTCGGATGAGGAAATCGCCCTCAAGAGCTCGATGATGCACGACTTTTTCTATTCGCTGAAGGGGCAGCCCTTCTGGATGATGGAGTCCTCGCCGAGCATGACGAACTGGCAGCCCGTCAGCAAGGTGAAAAAGCCGGGAGTGCAGATGCTCTCCGGCCTGAACGCCGTAGCCCACGGGGCGGACGCGGTAATGTATTTCCAATGGCGGCAGAGCCGCGGCGCGGTCGAAAAATTCCACGGAGCCGTCGTCGGTCACGACGGGCGCGAGGACAGCCGACCATTCCGCGAGACGGCTGAGCTCGGGAAAGCCCTTGAAGCGCTCTCTCCCATAGCCGGAGCGCTCAGGGCAAAGGAGGCGGCGATAGTCTACGACGTGGAAAGCAAGTGGGCCATGGAGGGCGCTCAGGGGCCGAGGAACATAGGGCTCGGCTATTGGGACGAGGTAATGCTGCACTACCGCGCTCTGCAGAAGCGTGCCGTCACCGTCGACTTTGTAAACGAGGACGGCGATATCTCGGGCTATAAGCTCGTCGTTTGCCCGATGCTCTATATGCTGCGCGAGGACTTTTGCGAAAAGCTCCGCGCCTTCGTCGCCGGGGGCGGGACCCTCGTCCTCACCTACTGGTCCGGCGTTGCAGACGAGACGGACCTCTGCCGGCTGGGCGACACGCCTTACGGCCTTACCGACGTTCTCGGTCTGAGGCGGCTCGAGATAGACGGTATGTACGACGGTGAAACTCGCCGATGCGTTCCCGTCTCTGCTGAAAACGCGCCCGAAGCTTTTGGCCGCGTACTATGCGAGGTGGCGGAGGTCAGTACGGCAAAGCCCCTTTATAAATACGCCGAAGACTATTTCAAGGGCGCGCCCGCCGCGGCTGTTAATTTCTTCGGGAACGGCAGGACCTATTACCTCGCGACCCGCTTCGAGCCGGGATTCTACTCCGAGCTTTACGCGAAGCTTGCAGCGGATCTTTTTGATTCGCCGATAAAGCAGCCTCTTCCCGAGGGCGTTCTCCCCGCGAAGCGCGGCGACTGGCTTTTCGTTCAGAACACGACCGGCGAGGAAGCAGAGGCGATGGACGCAAAACTCCCGCCATACGGAACGCTTATACTGAACCTCAAAACGGGAGAAAGACTTATATATTAAAAAACGGGGTCAGGCAAATGCCTGACCCCGATGCTTTTTGAAGTTTTAAGCTTACTTAAGCTCGACGGTAGCGCCGGCTTCCTCAAGCTGCTTCTTGATAGCCTCAGCCTCATCCTTGGAGACGCCTTCCTTGATCTTGGAGGGAACGCCTTCAACAGCGGCCTTAGCCTCAACGAGTCCGAGACCGGTGATGGCACGGACAACCTTGATAACGCCGAGCTTGGCGGAGCCGAAGCTGGTCATAACGACATCAAACTCAGTCTTCTCCTCGACAGCGGGAGCGGCGGCGCCGGCGGCAGCGGGAGCAGCCATAGCAGCGGCGGAAACGCCGAACTCTTCCTCGAGAGCGTGAACGAGCTCGGAGAGCTCAAGTACGGTTAAAGCCTTAACTTCATCGATAAGGGCAGTGATCTTTTCGCTAGCCATTTTAATTTTCCTCCTGTTAGCAGTTCTTTTTAGTATGTTTTGTGATTATTCAGCGGCGGCCTCAGCCTCTGCGGGGGCGCCGTTCTTCTCCGCGATAGCCTTGAGCACGATGGCGAGGCTCGTGATGGGAGCCAGCATGGTGCCGAGGACCTGGGCGCGAAGAGTGGGAAGGGGCGGGATCTTAGCAAGAGCTACGACCTCGTCTACGGAAATGACCTTGCCGTCCATAAAGCCGCCCTTGATGGTGAACTTGGGGAGCTTTTCGGCGTACTCGTTAAGAATACGGGCGGGAGCCACGGGGTCGTCCGCGCTGGTTGCGAGAGAAGTGGTTCCGTTCAGCACACCGTCAAGCGCGTCGAAGCCGACGTTCCTGGTGGCGAAACGGAGCAGGGTGTTCTTAACTACGGTGTAGTTAACGTTGGCCTCGCGCATCTTCTTGCGGAGCTGAGTATCGTCGGCGACGGAGATACCGGAGTAATCCACGAGGACGCCGGCGGCGGACGCGTTCAGACGGTCGGTAAGCTCGTTAACGATGGCCTGCTTTTCGCTCAAAACCTTTGCATTGGGCATTTTCTTATTTCACCTCCGAAACACGATTTATCGCGTTCAACAAAAAAAGCGCCTTCGCGCCAAAGCACGAGGGCACACAGATAATCTCTTTGAAAGTTATCCGCACCTCGGCAGGAAATTAAGCCTTGCGGCGCCTGCTGTCTTTGGAACGCTCGGATATAATATTACACTTTTTCCCGTTTGTCAATAGTTTTTATTTAACTTTCCGCTATTTCTCGGTACATTCCGGCGGCGTCGTCCTTCTTCACCGTCTCGGCCACGCTGAGGACCTCAACCACGGTCCTGCGGCTGCCGAATTGGAGCTCCAGCCTGTCGCCGACCTTAACGTCGGTCGAGGGCTTCGCCGTTTTGCCGTTTACGCTTATATGTCCGGAATCGGCGGCCTCAGCCGCGACAGTCCTCCGCTTAATAAGGCGGGAGACCTTGAGATACTTATCAAGTCGCATCTATTATTCCTCCAAATGCAAAAAAGGGGGCGGGAAGCCTTTCGCTTCTCTGCCCCCTGATTTATTTACTCAGCGACGGAATCCTTGAGAGCCTTGCCGGCCTTGAAGGCGGGCTGCCTGGAAGCGGCGATCTGGGTGGGCTCGCCGGTCCTGGGGTTGCGGCCTACGCGGGCGGGGCGCTCCTTGACCTCGAAGGTGCCGAAGCCGACGAGCTGGATCTTATCTCCGGCCTTAAGAGCCTCGGTAACGGTCTCAACGGCGGCGGCAAGAGCCTTCTCGCTGTCCTTCTTGGAAAGTCCGGTCTTCTCAGCAATCGCGCTGACGAGTTCAGTTTTGTTCATTTGTAAGTCCTCCTGTCATTTTTTAAGCCTTGGGTCGGCTTTTATATATTAAAGGGGGCAAACCCTTTAAATGCTTCTTTTGGCGCTCTCCCAGAGGTCGTTCTGCGCTTCGGGCGTAAGCTCGCGAAGCTCCTTTCCCGCCTTGAGAGCGGCGGCCTCCATCTTGGAAAAGCGAGCGATAAATTTCTCGGAAGCGGCGTTAAGCGCCTCCTCCGGGTCTATCCTGAGCTTTCTCGCGATATTCGCGGCGGTGAAGAGTATATCGCCGACCTCCTCGAAAACGTCGCCGTCTCCGGAAAGCGCGGCCTCGAGCTCGCCTGTCTCCTCGCGGAGCTTATCCGCGATATCCCCGGCTCTCTCCCAGTCGAAGCCGGCCTTCGCCGCCTTCTTCGAGACCTTCTCCGCTCTCCAAAGGGCGGGAAGCGTCCGGGCTACGGAGTCCATAGCCTCGGAAACCGTACTCTGGTTCTTCTCTTTTCGCTTGATCTCGTCCCAGTTTTTCAGTACCTCTTCCGAGCCTGATACTGTGACCTCGCCGAAAACGTGGGGATGGCGGAGAATAAGCTTTTTAACTACCCCGTCAGCTACGGAATCAAGATCGAAATTTCCCTTCTCCTCCTCAAGCTCCGCGTGAAAGGCGACCTGGAAGAGAACGTCGCCCAGCTCCTCGCGCAGGTGCTCGGGATTCTTCTCATTTATCGCCTCGACGGCCTCGCAGACCTCCTCGATAAAATCGCGCCTTATGCTCTCGTGCGTTTGCTCCCTGTCCCAGGGGCAGCCGCCCTCAGAGCGGAGCGCCTTTACAAGAGCCCGCAAATCTTCAACATTATAGCACGGCTTAAATTCAAAATCTACCATTATTTTCTCCTAAAGCGGAAAAATATTTCACGAAATTTTTATTATACATCACGACTTATTTAAGATGCAGGAGCTTCGCAATCTTCTCGCCCTTCGGAAGAATGAGAACGTCCTCACGCGTCACCACCTTGAGGGCGAGGACGAGAGCGGCATAGATGACCACGGCGGCGATTATCGTCACCCCGAGGCAGAGGATAACGCCGAGCCTGCCGCCGCCGAGGCGGGGGAGCAGAAGCTTATCAAGAAGCCCGTATACCGCGAAGGCGCCCGCTCCCATGACCGCCGTGCAGACGAAGGGGCGGAAGATTATCTTGATGAGATCGGGCTTTTCGGGCAGCTTGAGCTGCATAACGAGGATATTGACCGCCGAAATAATGATATAGCAGGCGAGGGTGGCGATCGGCGCCCCGATGATATTGAGCTCCGGTATGCTGACAAGCAGCCAGCTTAAAAGGAGCTTTATAAGCCCGCCCACGATAAGGCTGAGGGCGGATATCTTCTCATAGCCCGAGGCCTGAAGGATAGCGTTCGTGATTATATACTCGCAGACGAAGAAGCTTGCGACGCCGAACACGGTAAGGAGGGCCGGCCCGTACCCCTCGTAGCCCGTGCCGCCGTAAAGCGCGATAAAGATGGGGCGGGAGAGCACGGCGAGGCCGACAGCCGCCGGCATCGCGAAAAGGTTCGTGAGCTTCATCGAGGACTCCATCGTCTTTTTCGCCTCGCCGTTTTTGCGCGCGGCAAGGGCGGCTGCGATGATCGGCACTACGGAGACGGCGACCGGGGTAATAAAGGCCGAGGGCAGATTAAAAAGCGCCAGCGCCTTTGAATAGACCCCGTAGAGCGAGATAGCGACAGAGTGCTCCTTCATAAGGACGGATTCGAGAGTATCGGATATTATGCGCGAATCGAAGAAGGTTATAAACTGGCTTGCAGCAGCTCCGATCGCGATCGGGAGACTGACCTTAAGTATCTCCCCGGATGTGCTTCCGACCGATGCGGGAGTATCCACGATGATGTCAGCGGCGTCCGCCCGCTTGATTTTCCGGTTATATATCGCCATCACCGGGATGGCAAGCCCCATTCCGGCCGTAACTCCGACGATGGCTCCCGCCGCTATCGTGGCGAGGTCCTCGCCCCGGCTTGCGAAGAACCAGGCTACGGCGAGGCCGAAGACCATCTTGCAAACGACCTCCATGATCTGCGAGAGGGAGGTCGGCACCATATCGTTATGCCCCTGACTGTAGCCCCTCAGCACAGATACGAGGGCGGCGAAGAGAACGGCGGGCGAGAGTATCCTGATCGCGAGGCTTATCTCCGCGTCCTTCATAAAGCCCGCAAGGTTTTCCGCCCAGACGAACATGGCTATCGAGCCGATAACGCCGATTATCGCGAAGACCAGCATGCCCGCGCTGTAATAGCGCCGCGCCTGAGCGTACCGCCCCGAGGCTCGCGCCGAGGAAATAAGGCGGCTCAGCGCCACGGGGACGCCCGCCGTGGATATCGCGAGCATAAGGTTATATACCTCGTAGGCCTTGTTGAAGTGCCCCGTTCCGTCGTCGCCGAGGAGGTTATAGAGGGGGATCTTGTAAATGGCGCCGATTATCTTCGTCAGCGCGACGGTGGCGGCGAGTATTGCCGCCCCCTTGAAATAGCTCTGTTTTTTTGCGGCCTGTCCTGCCAATATCATCAGACCCTTCAAGTGGATTTCTTATAAACAATTATATTTAGCACGTCCGCATAATAGGCTGTAAACCTGAAATATCCAAAAAAGTTCGGATATTCACTTTCATATTCCCGGCCCGCGTTTACATAACGGCTGTGGAAAACCCTGTGGAAAAACGGAAAAACCCTTTAATTCCGGGGCGCCGCGAAATTATTTTGCCCGGTCCATAATATTATGCGCCATTTTGAATATTCATTTTTTCCTGTCGAATATTCAGATATTATGTCGCCATACGCCGGGATTACGTTAATCTATGCTCCCGCTCTTTATCCTGCGGATATCCCTGCCCACGAAGCGAAGGCTCAAAAAGTCGCCCTCGAGGCGGCTCATAACGGCGGGGGAATAGCGGCTCCCCAGCTCCTTCGGCGTGAGGTTTGAGGTTATTATCGTCTTCTTCCCGGTAATGTTCCTCGTGTTGATTATCGTATAGAGGGCGCTCGTTACAAAATTCGAGGGCATCTCTGTACCGAGGTCGTCGATTATCAGAAGGTCGCAGGTCTCGATCCTCTTTATCTCGCTTCTGACCTTCTCAAGATCCTCGCCCCTGTTGAACTTATCCTGCTCATAGCGGGAAAAGACCGAGGCCGCCGTATCGTAAACAACGGAATAGCCGCGCTCCGCCACGACCTTTGCGATGGAGCTTGCGAGGAAGGTCTTGCCGAGGCCGGTGCCGCCCCTGAAAAACAGGTTGAGCGACTTCATCGAGAAGTTTCTCGCGTACTCGGCGGCGAAGTCGAAGACCTCCGCCATAAGGGCGCGGGGACTTATCCCCGTTCTCGGGTCGGGCTCCTCGGAGTAGTAATCGAGGCGGAAGGAGTCGAAGCTCTCCTCGCCGAGCTTTAAAAGCTGGCTCAGCTCCTTGACCTGCTCCTCGCGGTAGAGGTCCATAAGGCAGGAGCAGAGCTTCGTGCCGTCGTAGCCCGTATCCTTGCATTTGGGACAGATATAGCTGTCCGAGAGGTAGTCCGGACTGAAGCCGGCGGCGGTGAGGGTAAGCGCCCTCTCCTCCTGCAGGCTGAGGCTCCTGTCCCTTATCTCGTCCAGAGCCTCCACGGGGTCCGCGCCCTTTTTGAGGGCGACGTCGATCGCGTCTATCACCGTGCGCTTCATCTGGGCGTCGATCTCCGCTATGCGCGGGTCGCGGGCGTAGGCCGCGGCTCTTCGCCTCGCCATCATCCTCTCGTTCGCGGCTCGCCTCTCGTCGAGGCGGGCCTTGGCTCTTGCCAGTATCTTTCCGTCAAGGCTCACTCTTATCCCCCGCTTTCAGTCTGTTCTTTAAGTCTCTCAGTCTTCGAAGCTCCTCGGCCGTCGCCCCGCCCGCGTTATAGGCGGCGGCGTCCCTCGATGGCGCTGTATTCCTCTTCCCGAAGGGATCGGCCTTCTCTATCTCAGGCGCGGTGTGCAGCCCCATATTGTGCCAGCTCATCATTATCGAGTCCATATAGCGCCAGTTCATCCTGCCCGTCTTCGTAACTGTCCTGTCGTAGGCGAGGGCGGCGGCCTCGGCGGTAAAGCCGAGCTCGGCCCAGGAATCTACGTATTTCCTCTCAGTGGACGAAAGCTGCCTGTCCCTTATCCCGAGGGCGGCGGAGAAATCGGCGTAAGCCCCGCGCCTTTCGGATAAGCGCCGGATATATGCCTCCGCGGCCTCGAGCGAGAATACCCCGTCCGCCTCCCAGGAGAAGGCGGCCTTCTCGATATACTTCATCGTCGGCCTTCTGCCCGGGCCGGATCTGCGCTGCACCTCGTCGATGCAATGATTTACGAGTATCAGAATGACCTCGGGCGGCAGCCCGTTATAGTCGTAAATGCTGAAAAGCCTTATAAGATCGTCGGACGAGAGGAGCCTTCCGAGGGCGAGCTGCACCTCGCCCACGAGCTGTGGAAAGGCCTCTCCATTTTCAAGCTCGCGCTTTATATCCTCCGAGGTGTACTTCGGCGGCTCTGCGTCAACCGGTCTTGTCTCCTTCTTCGCCCCGTCCTCGCGGCTCACAAGTCCGAGCCTTGAGAGGACGTTCATAGCCCCCTCGATCTGCGCGGGACTCCGCCCTGTAGCAATGGCGCAGTCGTCAAGGTCGAAGCGGCCTCCGGCGCGCAGGATATAGATATACACGAGGGCCGCGTCTCCGCTTCCGCAGCCTATCAGCTTTTTAGCGGCCTCGCCGGACATTGTGACCGTCTCGGTCTCCGGCAGAACGAATCTCCCTTCGCTCATCTCGCAGCCCTCCTCTCTCTCTTTTTGCGCTGTACCCATCATTGTAGCATAATTACACGCTTCCCGCAAGGTGCGAAGCGGCGTTTTTAGATTCCACCTCATCCGTCGCGGCGTTGCCGCGCCACCTTCCCCTCAAGGGGAAGGCTCACGCCGGAGCTCCTGCTTTATAATCGCGCACGAGCTTTACAGCCGTATCGAGCACCCTGTCGGTGGGCTTCAGCTTGAGGCTCATCTTAGGCGTCGACCCGGCCTCAATCTTTATCCGCTTTACGTACTCAGGCCTTGAGTACAGGGCGCTCACCCGCTCGGGCTCGAAATCGCCGAGGGTGAATATTAGCTTCCCGTCCTTTTCCGTTATCTCGGTTATGCCGGTATCGGCGGCCTCGCCTCTCAGAAGGGCTACGTGGATAAGGGCGTTTACCTCCTTCGGGGGATCGCCGAAGCGGTCGATGAGCTCGTCCGTCATATCGTCCGCGTCCTCCTCGGTGCGGATATGCGCTATGCGGCGGTACAGGTCCATCCTCTGCTCCTGGTTCTCAACGTAGCTTGCGGGGATATTCGCCGAGATGGCAAGATCGGCTGAGCAGTCGGGCTTAACGGCGACCTTCTCGCCCTTCACCTCGTGCACGGTCTCCTCAAGGAGCTTGAGGTACATATCGTAGCCGACGCTCATCATATGCCCCGACTGCTCTGCGCCCAAAATATTGCCCGCTCCCCTTATCTCGAGGTCGCGCATCGCTATCTTGAAGCCGGAGTTGAACTCCGCGAACTCCCTTATCGCCGAAAGCCGCTTCTCCGCCGTCTCATTCAGCACCTTATCCTTGCGGAAGGTGAAGTAGGCGAAGGCTCTGCGGCTCGAGCGGCCTACTCTCCCCCTTATCTGGTGGAGCTGGGCAAGGCCGAGCCTGTCCGCGTCCTCTATTATAAGCGTATTCACGTTCGGGATATCTATCCCGGTCTCTATTATCGTGGTGCATACGAGGATCTGTATCTCCCCGGCGCTCATCGCCTCCATCACGGTGCCGAGCTGATCCTCGTCCATCTTCCCGTGGGCGACGGCGATCGAGGCGCCCTCGACTATCTCGCGGAGCTTCATCGCCGTGCGCTCGATATTATCGACCCTGTTGTGGATATAGTACACCTGCCCGCCCCTTGAGAGCTCGCGGCGTATCGCGTCCTCGATAACGTCCCAGTCGTGCTCCATAACATAGGTCTGCACCGGAAGCCTGTCGGAGGGCGGCTCCTCTATCGTGGACATATCGCGCACGCCGGAGAGCGCCATATTCAGCGTTCTCGGTATCGGCGTCGCCGAGAGGGTCAGAACGTCCACCGTCCGCGCTATCTCCTTAAGCCTCTCCTTGTGTGTGACGCCGAAGCGCTGCTCCTCGTCCACCACTAAAAGGCCGAGAGACTTGAATTTTATATCCCGGGCGAGGAGCTTGTGCGTGCCGATGACTACGTCCACCTCCCCGGTCGCAAGCCCGGCTATCGCCTTTTTGACCTGAGCCTGAGTGCGGAACCGGCTCAGCACCTCGATATTTACAGGAAAGCCGGAAAACCTCGCCATCGCCGTCTGATAGTGCTGCTGGGCGAGCACTGTGGTCGGCACGAGTATCGCCGCCTGCTTCCCGTCGAGCACGCATTTCATCACGGCCCTGAGGGCGACCTCCGTCTTCCCGTAACCCACGTCGCCGCAGAGAAGCCTGTCCATCGGCTTCGGGTCCTCCATATCCCTCTTGATATCCTTAATGGCGCGGAGCTGATCGTCCGTCTCCTGATATAGAAAGTTATCCTCAAACTCCCGCTGCCACGGCGTATCGGGCGAAAAGGCGAAGCCCGCCGCCCTCTGCCTTTCGGCCTGGAGCCTGATAAGCCCCTCCGCCAGCTCGCGGACGGCGCCCTTCGCTCTCAGCTTCGTCCTCGTCCAGTCCGTGCCGCCGAGCTTCGAAAGCTTTACCGGGGCGTCCTCGCCCGCGCCTATATACTTCGATATCATATCGAGCTGTGTCGCGGGCACGTAGAGCGCGTCGCTGCCCGAGTAGGCTATCTTTATATAGTCGCGCCTTATCTTATCCACCTCGCGCGTCACCATTCCGACGTAGCGCCCTATCCCGTACTGCTCGTGCACGACGAGGTCGCCCGCCGAGAGGTCTGTGTAGCTCTCGAGCTTCTGCCGGTTGGACGGAAGCTTTTTCTTCGCGCGCTTTCTGAAAATACCGCCCGTTATCTGCCCCTCGGACAGGATCGCAAGGCCGAGCTTAGGATACTCTATGCCCGCAGAGAGGCTGCCGACAGCTATCGCGCAGCGCCCCTTCTCCGGAAGCTTCTCCAGCTCGTAATCGTAATACGAGCCTATCCCGTTTCTCACGAGATACTCCCTCAGTATCTCCGCCCGCCGCCTGTCCTTCGCCAGCACGACGACGCCGGAGCCTGAGTTTACATAATGCTTAATATCGCTCGCGGCTGTCTCAAGGCTTCCGCCGTAGGAAGGGAGCTGCTTCGAGCTTTGCGTCTCCATAGCCCTCGGCCTTACGGGGAGGGCGGAGGTGGTGAAGGCCGCCATCATTATTATCGGGAAGTCCTCAAGCCGCTCTATCACCTTGTCCCACGGGGTTATAAGTCTTTCCGCCTGACCCTCGAAGACGCCCTTTTCCGCGAGAGCTGTCAGATCCTCGGAGAGCTGCCATATATAGCCCTTGGCTCTGTCCTCAAGGCGCCCGGGTTCACATAATACCACTATCGCCTCGGGCGGTATATAGTCCGCCGCCGTCGCCGGGGCGAACATAAGGTCAAGGTATCTGTCCGTTGCGGGAAGGCTTCTGCCCTCCCTGATCCTCGCCATATCCTGAGCGACGCTCTGCGTAAGCTCGCGGCTCACGTTTTTTCTGCGCAGAAGCTTTTTTCCGTAGGCGTCGAGCCTCGAGAGAAGCCCTTCCCGTCCGCCGTCCGCCGCCGTGAGCGGCGCCTCCTGAACGGGGAGGATGAGCGCCTCGTCGACGTTCTCCGTCCTTCTCTGCGAGGCGGGGTCGAAATACGCCATCGAGTCGATCTCGTCGCCGAAAAACTCCATTCGAAACGGCAGCTCGGCGGCCGGGGAGAAAACGTCGAGTATGCCGCCCCTTACGGAGAACTGACCCGGCCCCTCGGTCTGCGCGGAGCGGACGTAGCCCGCCTCCGTGAGCCTTGCGGCAATCTCGCCGATGTCGGCGGTGCCGCCGCTTTTGAGCCTCGTCGAAAGGCGTGAGAATATCTCGGGCGGCATCGTCCTCTGCATTAATGCGTCAGGCGTCGTAACGACGAGGCCGCACTCCCCCGATAAAAGGCGCTCGAAGGCGGCGAGCCTGCGCCGCTCGCCCTCGCGGGAGACGACGTCGGCGTTATAAAATATAAAGTCGCGGCCGAAAAGCCCAAGGACCTCCTCGCCCGTAAAGGAGGAAAGGTCCTCGGAAAACTTCTTCGCCTCGCCCTCGTCGGAGAGGACGGCGACTATCGGAACCTGCCTTCGCAGCCTCAGAGCTGATACCGCGTGGGCGCGGGGTAGGGCGCCCGTCCCGCTCAAAAGCGCGGGGCAGCGCCCCTGATCTATCGCCGCCGATATTTTTTCAAAGCTCTCGTCTCTCTCGAGCGCAAGAGTAAGCGTTTTCATAGTACCTCTTCTTTCTTTTCAGCAAGCGCTGATTAAGTCCGCAAGAGGAAATTGCGTGGATTTTTTTGTCGCAGCAAAGGCGAAAAATCGCAGGAATACTTTGTGTATTTCAAGATTTTGAGACAAAGCTGCGGCGGAAAAAGGCCGCAATTGCCCGAAGCGGCATTTGATCAGCGATTGCTAATTACCAGTCGGAATCCCAGTCCGTGTAGTCCGAATCCCAGTCGTCGTAGTCCCAATCGTCGTCATAGTCATAGTCGTAGTCATAATCGTAGCCGCTGTCATATCCGTCGTAGCCGCCGGAATAGGACTGATAGAATTCGCTGTCGCGGAAATCCTCTATCCCGTAATCGTCCCTGAAATCGTAGCCGGCATAGTAATCCCTGAAATTATCCGTGAGCTCGTCTATCCTGTCAGACCTCGACCATATCTCCTCCTCGTCATCGAAGATATACCACGAGCCGCCACGGTTGTAATAGTAGTCGCCGCTGTAGTAATAATATCCGCTGTCCGGAGTGTTCCTGTTCTTAATGAGCGTATATCCCGTAAATAAAAACATCGCCGCCGTTACGGCGATTACGATTGCTTTTATCACGTCTCCGTATCGCTTTCCGCTGCTTTTTTTCTTCTTTGCGGTGGAGCTGTTCCCGTTTCCCGCGCTCCTGTCCACATAGGAACGTATTTCGCTCTTCGTCCTCGCGCTTTTTTGCTTCTGGTTTCCGATCTCCTGCTGCATTTTTATGAATATCTCGCGCACGGCGTAGGCCTCGTCCGGGCCGGAATAGCGCACGGCTCTCGTGCCGTCCGCCTTGTTCTTGTAAACGACGAAGGCCCCGTCCGCGTCCTCATATATGCCGAAGGCCTTCGGCTCTCTGTAGTCCTCCCCAATGAAAAAGCGCATCTTCTCCGTGGGTAAATTCCTTGCCTCGCAGTAGGCCTTGAGCTCATCTACCGTCTTCGGCTCGCGCGCCCCGATCTCCGCGCCGCAGTATATGCAGTGCTTTATACCGTCTGCCGCCTCGCAAAGGCAGATATTGCATTTCTGCGCCATTTTTTCCACTCCTATTTTGTATTATGTAAACGCCAAACTGCCCCGATACGCAAGGTACCGGGGGTGCAGGCTTTCGCTTTCAAATTTTACAGCGGCGCTTTTTTGATAGCGCCGTACCTTCTCGGGTATTTCTTCGGCGTGGGCTCGAGCTTTTCGATGATGACCGCGCGGCGGATTATATCCGTGCCCGGTATCCCGTACTCGCGCACCTCAGGCTCTCCGCCGCCCAAAAGCCTTGCCGCCCTTGCGGCCTCGGCTATCTCAGCGTCCGAATCGGCGGCCTTCATCGATATGAAAGCGCCGCCGACCTTTACAAGCGGCAGGCAGAGCTCCGAGAGTATATTGAGGCGGGCGACCGCCCGCGAAACCGCGATATCGTAGCTCTCCCTTTTCTCTCCGGTCGAGAGCTCCTCCGCCCTCGCGTGGACGCAATCGGCGGGAAGATCGAGCTTTTCCGATACCTCCCGGAGAAAATTGACCTTTTTCTCCGTGCTGTCAACAAGCGTTATGTTAACCGAAGGTTCCGCTATTTTAAGAGGCCAGCCGGGGAAGCCCCCGCCCGATCCGACGTCAACGACGCGCCTGTTTTTAAAATCCCGGACCTTCAAAAGCCCGAGGCAGTCGAGGAAGTGGAGGCGGGCTGCCTCCTCCTCGCCTTTTATTGCTGTCAGGTTGAATTCCTTATTGCGGAGCATAAGGAGCTCGTAATAAGCTCTGAATCCGGCCTCCGCATTTTCGGAGAGCGGCACTCCCAGTTCGGGAGCGCCGCTTTTAAGTATATCCTCTAATCTCACTTCTGGTTCTTGAGAAGGTCGCGGATCTCGGTAAGGAGCTTCTCCTCGGCGCTGGGCTCGGGATCGGGCTCAGGCTCGGGCTCTGCTGCGGCTTCCTCAGCCTTTTTCTTCTTCTCGGCGAGCTCACGGGCCTTATTGAAGGCCTTGACGATGAGGAAGACGATGAAGGCTACGATAACGAAGTTGATAACGGCGGAGAGGAAGGCTCCGATGCCGATAACGACGGCCTCCTTCACGACCTCGCCGGCGGCGTTGAGCTCGGCGGCTCTGAGCGTGATATCGAGCTTCGCAAGGTCGATGCCTCCGAAGAGGTAGCCGATCAGGGGCATAAATACGTTGTTTACGAGCGTTGTGGTGATCGCGCCGAAGGCCGTGGCTATGATAACGCCGACTGCCATATCGAGCACGTTGCCCTTCGTTATGAATTCCTTGAATTCACCGAAGAAGCCTTTGGTTTTTTTCATTTGCTGTTTCCCCTTTCATTATATTAAAGCCGAAGCTTTATTTACACTTTCTTGGCCTTCTCAAGCTTCTCGGCGCCGCCCATATAGGGTCTCAGCACCTCGGGTATCCTGACGGTGCCGTCGGCCTCGAGGTTATTCTCCAAAAAGGCGATCAGCATTCTCGGGGGCGCGACGCAGGTGTTGTTGAGCGTGTGCGCGAGGTAGATGTTGCCGTCCTCGCCCTTTATGCGGATCTTGAGCCTTCTCGCCTGAGCGTCGCCCAGGTTTGAGCAGGAACAGACCTCGAAATACTTCTGCTGGCGGGGGCTCCAGGCCTCGATGTCGCAGCTCTTGACCTTGAGGTCGGCGAGGTCGCCGGAGCAGCACTCGAGCTGGCGGACGGGGATATCGAGGGAGCGGAAGAGCTCGACGGAGTATCTCCAGAGCTTTTCGTACCAGTCCATGCTCTCCTCCGGCTTGCAGACGACTATCATCTCCTGCTTCTCGAACTGGTGGATGCGGTAAACTCCGCGCTCCTCAAGGCCATGCGCGCCCTTTTCCTTGCGGAAGCAGGGGGAGTAGCTCGTGAGCGTATGCGGCAGGCTCTTTTCCGGTATGATCTGGTCGATATAGCGGCCTATCATGCTGTGCTCCGAGGTGCCGATGAGGTACAGGTCCTCGCCCTCGATCTTGTACATCATGGCGTCCATCTCGGTCTGGCTCATAACGCCCTCGACGATGGCGCCGTGCATCATAAAGGGCGGTATCATATAGATAAAGCCCTTGGAGATCATAAAGTCGCGGGCGTACGCAAGGACGGCCTCATGCAGCCTCGCGATATCGCCGATGAGGTAATAGAAACCGTTTCCTGCCACTCTGCGCGCCCCGTCGAGATCGATGCCGTTAAAGCTCTCCATAATCTCCGTGTGATAGGGGATCTCGAAGCCGGGGGTCTTCGCCTCGCCGAAGCGCTGCACCTCCACGTTCTCCGAGTCGTCCTTGCCGATGGGCACGGAGGCGTCGATGATATTCGGGATCTTAAGCATTACGTGTCTCAGCTTCTCGGCGTATTCGCCCTCAAGCTTCTCGAGCTCGGCGAGTCTCTCCTCGTCGGCCTTGACCTCGGCCATATTCTTATCGATCTCAGCCTGGATG
Organism: uncultured Eubacteriales bacterium; assembly: GCA_900320765.1. Taxonomy (GTDB): domain Bacteria; phylum Bacillota; class Clostridia; order Oscillospirales; family Oscillospiraceae; genus RUG626. The sequence continues at coordinate 1,799 of ONTN01000007.1, read as the reverse complement.
GCCTCCTTCTCCGCTCCCTCGGCTCTCTTGAGCTTGCCGAAGAGGGGGCCGTTCGCCTTTGAGAGGGCGTTCTTTCGGGCTCGAAGGTCGTTTGCCTCGTTTATGCTCGCCCTGTTCAGCCTGTCAAGCTCGGCCGCCTCGTCCACGAGGGGAAGCTTGTGATCCTGGAACTTCTTTTTAATATTCTCTCTTACGAGCTCGGGATTTTCTCTTATAAGCTTGATATCTATCATTGGTTTTCTACCTCTTCTCCGTTTTCGTTAAGCGCCTCTTTGAGGCTCTCTATTTCGGCTTCCGCTGCGCTGAGCTTCTCTTCAAGCTCGGATTTTTCGCGGTCAAGCTCTTCGTTTTCCTTTTTGAGTTCATCCACGGTCTTTTCCGCATTTTTAAGGCTCTCGGAGAGCTCGCTCTTTTCTTTCTTGAGTTCTTCGGCGTTCTTTTCCGACTTGTCGAGCTTTTCCTTGAGCTTTTTATTCTCGTCCTCGATCTTCAGTATCTCCTGCTGGTACTCGATATGCTCGCCCTGCAGGTTCGATATCGTCGTCTCGTTCTCCCGCTGGTGCATAAAGTAGCTCAGCAGTATGAGAAGAAAGACCACGGTGAACAGTATCGTTATATATACTATCACCGACTGCTCGGATTTTTTGCGGGATTCCGGCTTCTCTACCGGGAGTTCTTTCTCACCGGTGTCCCCGTCGCTTCTTTTTTTCAGCGTCATTCGTCCTTTCCCCCCATTTTCAAGCCGAGGAGGGCGGCGTAAACCAGCTCAAAATCCTCGCTTCCGTAGTATTCTATCTCAAATTTGCCCTTTTTCGCTCCCGGCGCGACCGTGACCTTTCTTCCGAGAGTCTTCGTAAGCTCTCGTTCGACCTCCGCGAAGTAGTCTACCCCGTCTGAGTGCGTTCTTGCGCCGCTGTTTGCTCCCTTGTTCGACGTACTGAGCCGCTTTACGAGCTTTTCCGTCTCCTTCACGGAGAGTCCCTTCTCCGCGACCTCGGCGGCGGCGATATCCATATCTGCCGCGCGCTCAAGCGAGAGTATTATCCTCGCGTGGCTGAGGGGCAGCTTTTTCTCCTCCACCAGCCTCTGCGCTCCCTCTGGCAGGCTCAAAAGCCTTAAGGCGTTTGCCACGACCGGCCTCGATTTGCCGACCCTCTCGGCTGCCGCCTCCTGAGTGTAGCCGTAGGCGTCCATAAGCGACCTGTACCCCCGTGCCTCCTCGATCGGGCTCAGGTCCTCACGCTGCAGGTTTTCAACCATCGCGAGCTCCGCCGTCTTCTTATCGTCCGCCCTGATGACGATAGCCGGAATCTCTCTGAGTCCCGCGAGCTTTGCCGCCCTCCAGCGGCGCTCGCCCGCTATTATCTCGTAATAGTCCCCCTCGGTCTTCCTCACCGTTATCGGCTGGATTATCCCGTGCGCCTTTATCGACTCTGCAAGCTCGTCCAAAGCTTCGGGGTCAAAGTACGTTCTCGGCTGATCTCTTCTCGGCTCAACCCGGGAAAGCCTGAGGTTCATAACCCCGCCCGCGTCCTCCTCGCCGAGGAGCGCCGCAAGCCCCTGTCCCTCGAAGAGCTCGCCGCTCAGCCCCTTTCCAAGCCCTTTTCGAGCCATCAGTTCGTACCTCCGTTTCTCTCGTCGAGCTCCTTTGCAAGGGCGAGATAGGCCTGCGCCCCCCTTGAGCCGAAATTGTATGCCGTAACGGGCTTTCCGTGGCTCGGCGCCTCGGATAGCCTCACGTTTCTCGGTATCACCGTCTTGTAGACCTTGTCCTTGAAATACTTTTTGACCTCGCCGGC
>ONTN01000022.1 GCA_900320765.1 uncultured Eubacteriales bacterium | reverse complement strand
TCATAATAAAGGCCTCCCGATGGAAAAAGAAGTGTTGACTTGCGAAACTTTTTGTGATAGAATTTCTAAGCTAAATAAATATCGGTGTGCTGGTGTAGCTCAGTCGGTAGAGCAGCTGATTCGTAATCAGCAGGTCGTGTGTTCAAGTCACATCACCAGCTCCAACGTCGTCGCGGTTATCGCGACGGCGTTTTTTTTATTGCAGCTCTCTGTAATACAGCCCGCCGGTGCGGGGGTATTTGCTCTCCCGGTTATCGCGTATCTCGCCGAAAATCCTCTCGCGCTCCTCCTGCGTCTCCGTCGTAAACCATAGGAGCTTATAGTCGCATTTTGCCTGCGACTTTCCACCGATGTGGAGCGGTACGGAGTTTAAGATAGTCTGAAATCTGCGCTTGTGGCATAAAATATCAAAATCAGCCCCGGTTTTATCGGTCAAGTGGGGGTGCCCGTCACACTTGGAACAGCTTCTCGCCGCTCTTGCCGGGCAGGAGCGGACGCGCATCATAGGGAGCTTTCCGTAGGCGATATAGCCACGGGGAAGGCTGCCGCCAAGGGCGGAGATCCTGTTCATACGCAGCTCAAATGAGACTGTAACTGCGGATAGACCGAGCTCGCGGTAATACTCGAGGGCGGGCGTGTTCAGCACGTTGAGCCCGGCGCCGCCGAAGATTTTCAGCCCAAGCTCGCGCCCGAGCCTTATCCCGTAAGCATTCTCGGCGTAGACGCTCGTAAGCCCCGCCTCGGAAAGCCGCCTGAGCCTGCCTCTCTCCTCGTCCTCATTTTCGGGGAAGAGTACGGCGGGCAGCTCGCCCGTCAGCCTCTCACCGAGGGAGGATATCTGATCGGGGTGCGATTCTATCTCGCTGAGCGGGAGTATGAGCCGGTCGGCGCCGAGCTTTTTATCTTCTGCGCTCTCGCTCCTCACCCATAGCTCGGAACACTCGGGTGGGAAATACTTATCGAACTTATACGAAAAATCGTGGGCAGAGTGGGGAACAATCTCCGAAAGCGCGCTATCAAGCGCCTCGATTCCCATTCTGCGCATTGAATTCATGGCAGAAGGCGGCAGCATAAGACCGAGAGGATTATTTACGGTAAGGTCGTTTAGATAAAAGCGCGTGCCGCCGAGCTTTGAAAGTGAGCGGGCGGCGTATTCCTTATCGGTCGGTCGGTTCTCCGCCGGAATGCCCTCGGCTCCGCTGACGGTAACGCTGCGGGAGAGGGCGGAGATTTTAAGCTCGGATTCGTCAGCGCCGACGGTAAGGCTCATTTCGGCGGGCACGGTCTGAGTTTCCTTCTCGTATAGCCTCGAGAGCTCCTTTAAAACTCCGGCCGAGGCGACGACGTCCTCCTTTTCCCTGTGGCCGAACATCGTCCCGTCACGCTTGCCCGTGGCGTACCCGTCGGTAAAGCCGCTTCGGGAGAAGACGGCGCGGAGAGTATCCTCGTCGTAAGCCTCGCCGCTCACGGCGGCTTTTACGGCAGTGACAGCCGCGGCGACGTATTCCGGCCTCTTCATCCGTCCCTCGATCTTGAAGGAGGAGACGCCCGCCTCAGAAAGCTCGCGGATGTGGCGAAGGTGGGACATATCCTTGAGGCTGAGAGCGTAGTGCCGCCCCTCGCATTTAAAGTCGGTGCGGCAGGGCTGGGCGCAAAGACCGCGATTTCCGCTTCTGCCGCCGATGAGGCTCGACATATAGCAGGCGCCGGAGAGGCACATACAGAGGGCGCCGTGTACGAAGGCCTCGAGCTCGACGCCTGTCTCGGAGCGGATCTTCTCTATCTCCTTTACAGAGAGCTCGCGGGCGAGGACTACGCGCTTTACCCCGAGATCCTCAAAGAATTTTACTCCGTCGGAATTGTGTACGGCGCATTGGGTGGAGGCGTGGACCTCAATCGAGGGATAGCGGCGGAGAAAGAGCCGCATTACGGCAAGATCCTGAACTATCACGGCGTCGGCGCCCGAGGCGGCTATCTCCTCTGCCGTGCGCCGGAGCGCGGGGAGCTCGGAGTCCGTCACGAGGGTATTTACGGTGATATGCGCCTTTACGCCGCGGCCGTGGCAGAGGGCGACGGTTTCGGAGAGCGACTTATCCTCAAAATTCTCCGCGTTCCGCCTTGCGTTAAAGCCCTTCGCGCCGAAATAAACGGCGTCGGCCCCGCAGCGCAGGGCGGCAGTAAGCTGCTCTGATCCGCCCGCGGGGGCAAGTATCTCGGGCTTCGACATTCGCGCGCCTCCTTCCGATAGTTTTTTATTATTGTAACATAAGGGAAAAGGGTTTTCAACTGTTGCGATTTCCGGTTTTTTAGCGTAAAATCATAGGAAAGGGAGTGAACTCAAATGACAAACGCGGAACGCTTCGTGGAGAAATACAAAAGGCTTGAGAAGGCGGTGCGCACGGCGTACAGGCTGAAGGACCGCGATTCCATAGTTTTCTACCTCTCCAAGGATAACAGATTCAAGAAATACGCGGGCGAAGTTAAGCTCTGCCAGAGCGTCAGAAACGTGATACAGCATGAGCCGCGCTTCGGGGACAAGTATCCGGTTCAGCCCTCGGAGGATATGCTCAACTTCATCGACGAGCTTATCGATACGATCGAGAACAGAGTGAAGGTCATACAGATCGCGACGCGAAACGTCGTCTCCTCGGAGATGGACGGGGACGTCCGCGAGGTGATGGCGAAGATGCGGGCAAAGGGCTATAACCACGTTCCTATCCTTGAGGACGGGGTAGTAAAGGGTGTTTTCAGCCGCAGCTCGCTTTTCAATATGATTGTGGACAAGTCAGAAGGCGGAAACACCGACCCGCGGACCTTCGCCGATATGCGCGACTACCTCAGCTTTGAGGACAGAGGCGCAGAGGAGTTTATCTTCGTCTCCCGCGATATGTACGTTGAGGAGCTCGAGGAGCTCTTTGAGGCTGAGATAAAAAAGGCAAGGCGGGTCTCAGCCGCCTTCGTCACCGATACGGGGGATAAAAGCGGAAGGCTTTTGGGGATGATAACCCCGTGGGATCTATTTAAGGCGTGAGGTAAAGGATGAAGGTTTGTATTATCGGAGGCGGCGCCTCCGGCCTCGTCGCCGCCATTACGGCGGCGGAGCGGGGAAATGAGGTAACGCTGTATGAGCGCCAGGCGAGGGTTGGCAGAAAGCTTATGTCAACCGGAAACGGACGCTGCAATCTGACTAATATGGGCTGCTCAATAGAGCACTACCACGGGGCGGATGCTGCATTTATCCGCCCGGCTCTTGACGCCTTCGGGGCAGAAGAGGCGATGGAGTTTTTCTCGCAGCTCGGGCTTATCACGGTCGCCGAGCCCTCAGGGCGGGTGTACCCATTTTCAGATCAGGCAGGCAGCGTTTTAGACGTTCTGCGCTTTCGCTGCGACGCCCTCGGCGTCGTAACCCGTACCGGGGCTGAGGTGCGGCGGATAAAAAAGCGCGCCGACGGCTTTGAGGTGGAAACGGAAGAGGAAAAAGCCCTGTTTGACAGGGTGATAATAGCCTGCGGAGGTGCGGCGGGAGCCAAGGTCGGCGGTATTTCGCTCGGCTATGAGCTCCTGCGCGCCTTCGGGCACAGGATAACGGAGCTGAGACCGGCGCTCGTACAAGTGAAGACCGACGCTAAGTTTATAAAAAGCCTGAAGGGCGTGCGAGCTCAGGCGGGGGTCGAGCTTATAAAGGGCGGTAAGACGATAATGACCGGAAGGGGCGAGGTGCAGCTTACCGAGTACGGGCTTTCCGGCCCCGCCATATTCGATATCTCGCGCTGGGCCTCTGAGGGCTGCGAGATAAGGCTCGACCTCGCCCCGGATATGGGGAAAAAGGAGCTTATCGACTACCTCAGGCGGAGAACGGCCGAGCTTCCGGAGCTTACGGCTGAGGATATACTGACGGGCTTTCTGCATAACAGGCTGGGGAGCACGGCGGTGAGATACGCGGGTGTCAACCTTAATACGAAGCTCTCCGCGCTCAGCTTTACGGACGTTCTGAAAATTGCGGACGCGGTAAAGGGCTTTACCGCTAAGGTGTATGGCACTCTCGGCTTTGATGCCGCCCAGGTGACCTGCGGCGGGGCGGACGTGGGCGAATTTGACCCGCAAACCCTTGAGAGCCGCCTGATTCCTGGGCTTTACGCCTGCGGCGAGGTGCTGGACGTGGACGGAGACTGCGGGGGCTATAATCTCGCGTGGGCGTGGGCGAGCGGAAGAAGGGCGGGCGAGCTACGATGATAATAAGAAACATATCCGTATCGCCGGAAGAGGGCGAGCGCGGGGCAAGAGCCGAGGCGCAGAGGATCCTCGGCCGACCCGTTGAAGCTTTTACGATCATCAAAAGATCGATAGACGCCAGAAAAAAGCCAAACGTAAAGCTCATATACACGGTTGAGGCTCTCGCGAAGGGCGAAAAGAGCGAGCTCGAGCCGGTGTACGCCCCGCCGAAGCCGGAGAGGATACCGGAGAGAAGACCCGTCGTCGTCGGCTTCGGACCCGCCGGTATGTTCGCCGCCCTCACCCTCGCAATGGCGGGGCTCAGACCGATAGTATTAGAGCGGGGAGACGACACCGATACGAGAACGGCAAAGGTGAAAAAGTTTTGGGAGACCGGAAGCCTCGATACCGAGTCGAACGTCCAGTTCGGCGAGGGCGGAGCGGGCACCTTCTCCGATGGGAAGCTCAATACGGGAACGACGGATAAAAGGCTCGGCTTCGTATTCAAAAGCTTCGTTGATTTCGGCGCGCCCGAGGATATATTGTACGACGCAAAGCCGCATATCGGAACGGACGTGCTCAAGACCGTCGTGGTAAATCTCCGCAAAAGGGTAGAGGAGCTCGGGGGCGAGGTGCGCTTCCGCTCGAAGCTCACCGGGATAGAGACGGAGTGCGGGCGTTTGACGGCCGCCCTTGTGAATGAAAACGAGAGGATAGAGTGCAGCAAAATTATCTTAGCCATAGGCCACAGCGCGAGGGACACATTAGAGATGCTTTACTCACTCGGAGTGCCGATGGAGCCGAAGGCGTTCTCTATGGGCGTTCGCATTGAGCACAGGCAGAGGGATATCGATTTTTCACAGTACGGCGAGATAGCCGAGCGCAATCTCCTGCCCCCCGCAGATTACAAGCTATCGGTGAGCTTCCCGGATGGGGACAGCGCCTATACCTTCTGTATGTGCCCCGGCGGTTACGTCGTCGCCGCCGCGAGCGAAGAGGGCAGAGTATGCACGAACGGTATGAGCGAGAGGGCGAGGGACGGGGAGAACGCGAACTCAGCCCTGCTCGTAACGCTTACGCCTGACAGCTTTCCATATCCCGGTCCGCTCGGCGGTATGCGCTGGCAGAGGGAGCTTGAGGAGAGCGCATTCCGCGCTGGCTGAGAGGATTACAGGGCTCCCGCCCAGCTCTCCGGCGATTTTATAAACGGGAGAATAAGCAGCGGGGCCGGCAGGGTCAAGCCAACGTATAAGCCAGGCGTGACCTGGGCAGACCTGAACTCCGTTCTGCCCGGAAAGATAACAGGAACTCTCAAAAAGGCGATACCCGCCCTCGGACGTAAGCTGCGCGGCTTTGACGACCCCGAGGCTGTGCTGACAGCCGCCGAGACGCGCTCTTCGTCGCCCGTCAGGATAACGAGAGGGGAGAAGCTCTCCTCGGCGCTCGTGGGGCTCTACCCCTGCGGCGAGGGCGCGGGCTATGCCGGCGGCATCGCCTCCGCCGCCGTGGACGGAATCAGGGTCGCTGAGGCCGTAATGATGAACGATGTGTAAACTTTATATCCCGCTCCCCGATTTCGCTTGACATCGGGGAGCGGGATATTTATTGTATTATCCAGTTAATACAATAGACGATTGTGAGATGGTAGAATGCTGAAGCTTGAGAATATAACGAAGGATTACAGGGTCGGGGATATGACCGTCCACGCGCTTCGGGGCGTGAGCCTTGAGTTTCGGAAAAGCGAATTTGTCGCCGTGCTGGGTCACTCCGGCTGCGGAAAGACCACGCTTCTCAATATAATCGGCGGGCTCGACCGGTACACCTCCGGCGACGTTGCGATAAACGGCAGGAGCACGAAGAATTATAAGGACAGAGACTGGGACTCATACAGGAACCACTCGGTCGGCTTCGTTTTCCAGAGCTACAACCTTATTCCGCATCAAAACGTACTAAGAAACGTAGAGCTCGCGCTCACGATAGCGGGGGCCTCGAAGGAGGAGAGGACGCGCAGGGCGAAAAAGGCGCTAACCGACGTCGGCCTTGCCGATCAGCTCAGGAAGAGACCGAACCAGCTCTCCGGCGGGCAGATGCAGAGGGTGGCTATCGCCCGCGCCCTTGTGAACGACCCTGAGATACTGCTCGCCGACGAGCCGACGGGAGCTCTCGATTCTGAGACGAGCGTTCAGGTGATGGAGATACTGAAAAAGGTCGCGGAGAACCGCCTTGTCGTGATGGTGACGCATAACCCGGAGCTTGCGGAGAAGTACGCGACGAGGATAGTGAGGCTGAAGGACGGGCTCGTGACCGACGATTCTGACCCATACTCGCCCGAAAAAGAGGAAGAGGGCGAGGTAAAAGAGGGCAGGGCGAGGATGGGCTTTTTAACGAGCCTTTCGCTTTCGCTCAACAATCTTATGACGAAGAAGGGGAGAACGGTGCTGACGGCCTTCGCGGGCAGCATCGGCATAATCGGCATAGCGCTCATACTCTCAATGTCGAACGGGGTCAACAAGTACATCGACGATATCCAGAGGGAGACGATGACCTCGTACCCGATAACTATACAGTCCGAGGCCATCGACCTCTCAGGTCTGATGGGCATGAGAAGCGAGATGATGCGCTCCTATTCCGAGCGGGGCGAGAGCGCGGACAGAACGGGGATAAACGCGGGCTATTCAAAGCTGGAGGCGGGCGAGGCTCTGTCCTCGAGCGTAAAGGAGAATAACCTTTCGGCCTTCAAGAGATACCTCGACGATCCCGAAAGCGAGATAAGGGAGTACATCGGCGAAAACGGCGTAGTCTATTCCTACAACGTGGATTTCAATGTTTACGCCTACGATCCCGAAGGGAAGCTTATCGATACCGATTCCTCGGTCGACGACCTCTCCGGCGGGTCGAAGAGCGGCTTTTCGGGCTTTTTCGCAATGTCCTCTATGATGGGAAGAAGCTCGGTCGGTGCTAAAAACTTCACCCAGCTTATGCCGGGGGCGGACGGGCTTCCGGTGAGCCGGGTGGTGACGGATAACTACGAGCTTTTGTACGGGCGCTGGCCCGAGAGCTTTAACGAGGTGGTGCTCATTCTCGACGAGGATAACTCCCTCGACGCGGAGACCCTCTATCAGCTCGGCTTTATAACGGGCGATGAGTACCTTGACGCCCAGAACGCTATCGAGAGCGGGGGAAAGGCGCCGGAGAGAAGCTGGGACTATTCCGAGATCGACGGGCGCAGCTTCTACCTCGTGACCGCCTCCGACTTCTATGAGGAGGGGCAGGACAGCGTTTTTATTTACGTGGGCGATAACCCGATCAAGACGCAGGAGCTTGCGGAAAACGGGCTTGAGCTTAAAATTTCCGGCGTGGTGCGGGAGAAGGACGGGCTCAGGATGGGCGCCTCAGGCGCAGCCGTGGGCTATACCTCCCTTCTGACGGACTGGGTCGTGGAGCACACAGACCTGAGCGCCGTCGTTAAGGCTCAGGAGGAGAACGCTACGGTAAACGTGCTGAACGGAATGAGCTTCGAGGCTCTTGACGACGAGGCAAAAATAGCCGACGCGAAGGAGCATATCTCAAAGCTCAGCATGAGCGAGAAGGCGAATCTCTATACCCTGATAGCCTATTATGAAAGGCAGAACGCAGCCTCGGAGGAAGCTACGGCGCAGCCCGCGGAGGCTCAGCTTCCCGAGAACTACCCGGAGACGGGCGATTATTCTCAGCCCGCTCCGTCCGGCGAGGAGGGAATGGCAGCCATGCTCGACCGCTGGCTTGAAAACGACCCCGACCCGGATATCCTCATCGGCATATACGACGAGAGAATCGGCGGGCAGAGCTATGAGGGCAATCTTAAAAGCTTCGGCAAGGTGAGCTATGAGGCCCCGGATTCGATAAGCATCTACGCCGACTCCTTCGAGGCAAAGGAGCTTATAAGCGAGGCGATAAGCCGCTATAACGAGGGCGAGGCGGAGGAGAACAGGATAACCTACACCGACTACGTCGCCCTTCTCACAAGCTCGATAACCGAGATAGTCGACGTTGTCAGCTACGTGCTCATTGCCTTCGTCGCCGTAAGCCTCGTGGTAAGCTCGATCATGATAGGCATAATAACGCACATCAGCGTTATGGAGCGCACGAAGGAGATAGGCATACTCCGCGCCCTCGGAGCGTCCAAGCGGAACATCAGCCAGGTGTTTAACGCGGAGACGGTGATAATCGGCCTAATATCGGGCGTCCTGGGCGTCGGCATTTCTATGGTGCTGACGGTACCGATAAACGCCATTCTCCGTTCGCTCACGGGCTCTCAGACCGTGGCGGCGAGCCTGCCCATATCAAATGGGGCGATACTCATAGCCATCAGCGTGGCGATAACGGTCATCGGCGGCCTTATCCCCGCAAAACGCGCGGCAAAGAAGGACCCCGTAATCGCGCTTAGAACGGAATAAAGAATACCCGACCGAGGGGCTGCACTTTGTAGCCCCTCGGTCGGGTATTAGTGAATAGTTAAGAGTGAAGAGTTGAGGTGTCCGCTAAGCGGACGATTTAAATTGCGGCTTTGCCGCTCCTCAAAGCTCTTTCTGCTTCTTGCTTGCCCAAACATATATTGTTGCTTCTGCATTGAAGGCAGCATATTTATTATCACTATGTGCTGCTTCGTAGAGTATACTGTAAGCGCGCTCAACACATATTTCATTTTGCAACGCATATGCTGCTGCGGTTTGCCTTACCGTCAAATCATCGTTATCCATAAGACACGCAAAAAAGTTTTCTGCATCTTGCTTATCCTGACAAATTTTCTTTGACATCCGATAAAGTTGTGTCTGGGCCCTGTTGTTTTTCTTTATACTTTCCTTATCGACTTCTTTGAATGATTTACATACTTCCCCGCAGCATCTAATAAATTTTTCAATTCTGTTTTCCATTAGATAGTCACTCCATAATTTTTCACTCAAAACTCAAAACTCTAAACTCTAAACTATCACCGCTCCTTCCGTCCATTCCGTTCCCCCGAGGCGGTTTTCCGGGTCGGGCAGGGCGAGGCGGAACAGGTCGGTGGCGCGGACGTCGATATCGAATATTTCCCGTGCCTCGGGTTCAAGAAGCTTCGCGGCGGCGGGCTTCGTTATAAGGGGCAGCTTTGCCGCTTTCCTTGCGAGGCGGAGCACCTCGCGCCCGCGCTCATTGCAGCCGAGAACGCGGATATAGGGCGGCAGGCCGCGCTGAGCTTCGGCGGTTATTCCGAGGGCGGCGGCCGTGACCATGCGGCGGATGCGAGAGAGAGCGTAGCGCTTTGATTTTACCGAGCTGAGAACGTTATCGAGGCTCGCCTCCCGCCTTCCGGCGGCCATCAGCCTGCGCCACAGCCCCTCCGAGGCGTCGGGCAGGGCGGCAAATTCCTCTTCGCCCATCGTTCTGAGCCTGTATAGAACAGCGGCCTCGATATTCTTTGTATCGGCAGGGGCGAGCCCGGCCTCAAGCTCGCGGGAGAGAATGTCATGCGCCGCCTCGGGCATATATGTCGAAACGTCGCAGCCCTCGCGTATAAGCTCCCTGAGGCGGGAGGCGGGGGCAAGGCCGCCGCTCTCGGCTCCGTCGTGTTCCGTCGCTATCCTTTGAAAGGTGAAGGGCTCTATTTTATCCGCGCCGAGGGAGGAGACGGCCTTTAAATACTCGACGCCCAGTATGTTGTTCGGCCCGCGCAGGAGCTCGGCTCCCTCGCGGTAAACGGCGGATAGAGCCTTCTCACGGGCGGCGGCGTAGGATATCCCCGCCTTCATTGCGAGCTTTACCCCCTCGCGGACGGCGTCGGTGCCGAGGAGGTCTGCGGATTTCTGAAGCCTTTCGATATCACCGCATTCCGAGCCGAAGGAGAGGACGAGGGGCAGGTTTAGACCCTGCAGGACGGTGACGCCGCCGGCCGCGAATCTCTCGGCTGAGGAGACCGCCCAGACGGTGGGGTTTTCAAGCACGAGGTCGGCGCCGGAGCATAGAGCCATCTCAGCCCTCGCCCGCTTGGAGAGTATGGCGGGCTCGCCGCGCTGGACGAAGGAGCCGCTCATAACGCATACGACGGCTGTATCCTCCCCGCAGTATTCGCGGGTTTTTGAAATATGCAGGGCGTGACCCGAGTGAAACGGGTTATACTCCGAAATGATGCCCGCTATCTTCATTTTCACAAAGCCTCCCGTCCGGAAAAATTCGAGAAATATATTGTTTTATCAGGGAAAATCACTTATAATAATATACTGTAATCTTTGAAAACGCAAGGGAAGGGAAGACACTATGAAAATATTGGTTATAAACGCGGGCTCCTCGAGCCTCAAGTATCAGTTCATGGATTCCGAGACCGGCGAGGTCTTCGCGAAGGGTCTCTGCGAGCGCATTGGAATCGACGGAAGACTTACCCACAAGGTGCCGGGCAGGCAGGACGTCGTCCGCGAGATCGCTATGCCGACTCACTCCGAGGCGATCAAGTCCGTCCTCGATATCATGGTCGACCCCGTCCACGGTGTAGTCGCCTCCGTCGATGAGATCGACGCCGTCGGTCACCGCGTGCTCCACGGCGGTATGGCCTTCACCGAGAGCTGCGTTATCGACGACGCCTGCATTGCCGCCATCGAGAAGTGCATACCCCTCGGACCTCTTCACAACCCCGCGAATCTTATGGGCATCCGCGCCTGCCAGGAGCTTATGCCTACGAAGAAGCAGGTCGCCGTTTTCGATACGGCCTTCCATATGACCATGCCCCCGAAGGCGTATATCTATCCCATCCCCTATGAATACTACGAGAAGGACGAGGTCAGGCGCTACGGCTTCCACGGCACCAGCCACCGCTACGTCTCTGCCCGCGCTCTCGCTCTCCTCGGCCGCACCGAAAACCCCGAGGGTACGAGGATAATCACCTGTCACCTCGGCAACGGCTCCTCGATGGCCGCCGTTAAGGACGGAAAGTGCGTGGATACCTCGATGGGCCTTGGGCCTCTCGCAGGCGTTCCCATGGGCACGAGAAGCGGCGATATCGACGCGACGATCGTGGAGTACCTTATGGGCATTTACGGGTACGACATCAAGGAAATGATGACGATACTCAATAAGAAGTCCGGCGTTCTCGGCATCTCCGGCGTCAGCTCCGACTTCCGCGACCTTACAAAAGCCGCCGCCGAGGGCAACAAGCGCGCCGAGCTCGCCCTTGACAAGTTTATCTACGAGGTTCGCAAGGTCATCGGTGCTTACGCCGCCGCCATGGGCGGAGTCGACGCCATAGTATTCACCGCCGGCGTCGGCGAGAACGACTGCCGCCTCCGTCAGAGGGTCTGCGAGGGCCTAGACTTTATGGGCATCAAAATGGACGAGCAGAAGAACGACGGCTGCCGCACAGAGGCGGACGTTACCGCGGAGGGAAGCCGCGCCAGGGTCTTCATAATCCCCACGAACGAGGAGCTTATGATAGCCATGGACACCGCCGAGCTTGCAAAATAAAAAAGAACCGAGCCGGAGCGAATGCTTCGGCTCGTATCTTGAGGTATGGTTATGCCGGAAAAAGTTGATTACAACCGAATAATGGAGACAGAGATCGCGTCCCTCGGCGGGAAAAAGCCCGACCTTCTCCTGCACTCCTGCTGCGCGCCCTGCACGAGCTCGGTTTTGGAGCGGCTCTACCCGCATTTCCGCATCGTCATATTCTACTTTAACCCGAACACGCACCCGCGCGAGGAATACGAAAAGCGGGGCGCCGAGCTTCCGAAGCTCCTGCGTGCCTCGGGTATGACGGACGTTGAGATAATCTTCGGCGAATACGACCAGGACGTGTTTTTCCGCGCAGCGAGGGGGCTTGAAGCGGAGAGAGAGGGCGGAGCCCGGTGCGGCGAATGCTTTACCCTCCGCCTTGGGGAGACGGCGAAACAGGCGAAAAAGCTCGGCATCGAGCGATTCTGCACGACGTTGACCGTAAGCCCGCATAAGAACGCCGGGCTCATAAACGCCATT
>ONTN01000095.1 GCA_900320765.1 uncultured Eubacteriales bacterium | reverse complement strand
TGTCATCCTTTGCGCGCTTTTTGTGGAAGAGAAGGAAGAAGGCCGCCATAAGAACCTCGCCGAACATACTGATGAAGAACATAAGGCTTTTCGTCTTCTCCCCGTCCGGGCTTTTTCCGAGGAATATTCCCAGAAGCGTAAAGGCGAGCATAAAAAAGCCGGCAAGGAAGAAATGCGGATTTTTCTCCTTGAAGAATACGATGACTCCGGCAATTATGATGAGGAACACCGTCACGTAGCTCAGGGCGTTCTGTACTCCGTCAGCCCAGCCAGGTGTTGCGGCAGATGAGGCGTAGCGGGTCACTCCGCCGATCGTTCTCGCCTCGGTATTGACGCAGAAGCCGGATATGAGGCCGACGAGCATAAGTATAAGGGTCACGAGCCAGACGGTTTTGAGCATTTTGGGCTTGAGCCTCATCGCCATGGCGGAGATGGGTATTATAAGCGGGATCAGAAAGCCGTGGAGCGCAAAGCGGACCTGACTGAGAGCCTTAAGGAAGCCGCCATCCTTCATAACGGTTCCAAGGGCGATTATCAGCGCATCGTAAAACAGGCCGAAGGCGACGAGGCCCATAAGGAACGGAAGCTTGTTATGCTTGTTCTTCCCATACGTCCTGAATAAAAGCACGGTGAGAAGAAGGTTCAGGGCGGCAAGCACCCACACGCAGATCGGCATTACGGAAATGAAAATGTCATACATAACGCAGGTTCTCTCCTTTATTAAAGCGATTTGGTATAATCAGTATATACCACGGGGTTTTTGGTGTCAATACCTTGCGTTTATCCGCTGAATAGTGTTATAATATACACAAAATACGGAGGAATAGTATTATGGCTTTTACGGAAGAAACGCTGTCTTTCCTGATGGAAAATCACATAATGGACTCGCGGGAATGGTTTCACAAGCACAAGGCCGAGTATGAGGAATACGTCGTTCGGCCTATGGCGGAGCTATTCGAGCTGATCGCCCCCGCGATGCTGAAAATTGACCCGGAGTTTATCTGCATACCTCAGGTCGGAAAATCCATTTCCCGCCTTTGGCGCGATACGAGGATGCAGAAGGCCGATCTCCCGGTTTACCGTGAATCCATCTGGGGCTCTTTCATCCGGGAGAAGTACCGCGGCTATCCGAGCTACTGGTTCGCCGTTTCACCCGGCGGGGTGGAATGGGGCATGGGCTGGTATCAGGCCGGAAACGAAACGATGAAGGCTCTGCGTGAGAAGGTGCTCGCGGACGATCCCGAGTGGCTGGCGGCGGACGAGGCGTACAGAAAGCAGAAAAGGCTCAGGATCGGCGGGGAAACGTACAAAAAAAGCCCGTTCACCGCTCAGCCTGAAAACAAGCGGCTATGGCTCGACCAGCGGAATATTTACCTCGAGTCCGGGCTTCTCCCCTCTCTCACCTTCTCAGACGATCTCCACAAGCGCATTATAAGAGACTTCCGCGCCGTCGCGCCCGTGTACAGGTATTTCGTAAACAGCACCGTAAGGTGGGAATGGTGATATACTAAAAATGTTTTATAATGATTTCGCTCCTCCCGCCCCTGCGGGGCGGGAGGATTTTTTTGCTTACTGCCCGAAGGCGTCTAAGCGCATGAGCATGGCTGCGACCTGGCACGGGCAGCGCTTCCCTTACGATTTTCTTTCCAGCGTGCCGATAATCGCGCCGAAGCTGCCGCCCTTGTCATCGCCGGCGCCGCTGCGGGCAAAGGCCAGCAGTGTCATGAACACCAGGTCAAGGTTCTGCTCCCTGGTCCATACGCGGAAGAAGCCCTGGGCAGGTATTGCGCTTGCCGTCTTGTGCTGCTCGGCGTCCTCCTCATGGACGTACTGGCTCGTCTGCCGGGCTCTCGCTATCTCATATCCGTCGCGCAAGATGCGGTAATCCTTTCCGACGGCAGTAACCTTTCCGACGGTGAAGCTCGTGTCGACGCTGACGCCGTTTTGCTTCAGATGCTTCCACACGTCGACGCCGTCCTCTGGCCCTGCTTCTCCTTCACGGTTGTGAAGATGATAAAGGCGAGAATCACGGCGCCCACTGCTATAAAGATAATACCAAAAGTACCGTCGCCGTGAACCGCGCTGGGATCATTAGGGTCGTACAGCACCGTTATGGTTTGACCTATCCTATAGGAACCGCTGGACTGATTCAGCTTTCCTGTATAGGTTTTGCCGTCAACGGTATATTCCACGGTGGGGGTGAAGGTATCGGATTCATCTCCTGAGCCGAAGTTCCGCTCAATATCTACAATGGTAGCCGTGGTTTTCACAAAGCCGCGGGATTGGATAAACGTGTTATAGATACCTGCCGCAAGCGCGATCACCGCCAGCACAGCGGCGAAGATTTTCAGCTTCGGTCCTCTTAATGAAATCATAATTAACCTCCATTATTTGAATCTGTATCGCAAATTTGTTTAGGCAGAAACGCTTATAAAATCTAAAATCAATTATATCACGAGTGAAGTAAAAAGGAAAGGACAGGCAGCAGAAGCTGTCCGTCCTAACCTCGAGCACCGCCTTACGCTGAATTATCTCTATGAAAAACGGCGCAATTTATTTTGAATAGCTCATAAAACGGGACATGATCGCGGCAACCTCCGCGCGGTTTGCCTCGTCTCTGGGCTTGAGCCTTCCGCCGCTTCCCTCGATAATTCCCTCGGCGACAGCCCACTGCATAGCCTCGACCGCGTAGCCGCTGACTCTGTCGGCATCCTCAAAGGTGTCAAGCTCGCTGCGAGCCTCGGTATCAAAGCCCTTCATCGTCGCATAGCGGTAAAGGATAGCTATAAGCTGCTCGCGCGTCACGTTATCCTTGGGGGCGAATTTCTTGGAGCTGTAACCCTTGAGTATCTCCTTCTCGGTGCCCCAGCGGATTGCGTCGTAGTACCAAGTCTCGGCTACGTCAGCAAATCTCATCTCGCTTGAAGGCTCGGGGCATTTCTCAAGCCTGTGTATAACCGTGGCTATCATTCCGCGGGTAGTGCTGGAGAAAGGCGCGAACTTATCGCCCGCTACGCCCTTCATAAGCTCCTCGTCGTAGACTTCCTTAACGTACTCATAGAACCAGTCGTCCTCATTGACGTCCTCGAAGGGCAGCGGCTCTTCGTCCAGCGGAGTGTCGTCATCCTTGATATCGGTACCGTCATCGCGATCAGGCGCGGGGGGTGGGGACATCTTCTCAGCCACAGTTACCTCGCAGGTATCCTCAAATACTGTCGCCTCTCCGTCAACATAGAGAGTGACCCTTGCGGTAACTGTCGCCTTTCCAACTGCAACAGCGGTCACCGTTCCGTTTTCATCTACGGATGCGACCTCGGTGTCGCTGCTCTCCCATGTAACGGGAAGACCCTTCGGCGTTACCTCAGCCTTGAGCTGATATGTTTTGGTTTCTTCGTTTATGTACAGCGTAAGCTCTGCGGGCTCAACGTTTATCTCCGCATCGGCCTTTCCGACCATAAAGGTCTTGCCGGGAACTACTTCGACTATTTGCTTTCCTTCGCCGAGATGCCCGGAAACGAACTCATAGGCGGCGTCATAATCGCTTTCCAGCGGGGTGTAGACTCCGCCGTAGAATTTTGCGTGGTCATATGGATCCGAGTCAATCCATACTTTAAAGCCGGGTCCGGGGACTTTAAGGGTAAAGTTTGTGTAAACTCCTCCGTTGAAGCAGTACGTTCCGTAGCCTCTGCCCCTCAGATAGATGTTTCCGTCAAAGCTTCCGGCGTTGAAGTTCAGTATACCTTCCGCTCCAAAGTATCCGCCGTTTTTAATAACATAGCTGCCGCCGTTGAAGTCGATTTGCTGCACTGTGCCGTCCCTGTTTTCAGGGGTGCAAATAATGACAGCCGTAACGGCAGCGGTCTCAGACTCAGCGCTGTCAATAATAGTCAGAATTCCGCCGTCGTCAACATTTATCTGATCGAATCCGCTTTCGGAAATAATGCTGAAGCCGTTGAGATCAAGCGTCAGCTTTTTGTTGATCCGATCGCCCTCCGTCATAGTATAATCCTTGATAAGGCGAATCGTATCGCCGGCATCTGCCGCATTGTTTGCGGCATTGATCCCGATATATCTGCCCTTCACAGCTCCGTCAGCACCGACAACGGATGCGACGAAATCATCGTCCGTCAGTTCTCTTACCGTTATCGTTCCGTCGTTGTTATCGACAATCTTGCAGTTTTCCGCAAGAGCCTCGTTAACGTCATTCCTTGCCTCGCTGTTAAAGGTACCGCCGGATATGGTCGCCGCAAGGCTTCCGCCTCCGGCTCTGTTCCATCCGAAGTTTTTAAACGTGCCGCCGGTAATATTGACTGTTCCGCCAGGGTAACCGTCCGAGTATGTCGGCCCCATTAGAAGAATGCAGATCATTCCGTCGAAGCTTCCGCCGGAGATGTTAAGAACCGAACCTTCAACTGCGCTTATGCATGTATTGCTTCCCGTGTATTCGTTTTCATTTCCGCCGTTGTATGCCCCTCCGGTAATATTAACGAGAGGTCCATAGGCCAAATATAAGGCTTTCTCTTCGCCGTTGTATGTTTCTTTGACTGTTCCCGTTCCGTCCTCGCTGCTGTCCTCAATCGTGAGGTAATTACCGTTGGAAGCTAAAATATGCCTGTATTCTTCTCCGGATACCTGCTCAAAAGAATACTTGTGACCGTTCAAGTCAAGGGTAAGCGCGTGCTGCAGAACAATAGGCTCGTTTGTGAAAAAGTCCTTGAGGAGCCTGATCGTATCCCCTTCTTCCGAGGCTTCGATTGCAGCCTTTACGGAAGAGAAAAGGTCTCCCGTCTCCCCTGTGCCTTTAACGATAACGCATACCTCGTCACCGTCCGCAAATGCGCCGACGGTACAGAGTCCGAGGATAATGCACAGCGAAAGCATGACAGCCAATAGTTTTTTCATCGTTCCGCCTCCTGTTAAGATATTTGCTTTTTAAGTACGCTTTAATTATATAGCGTCATTGTTATCTAAAGCGTTACTTCTTAAAAATAAACTTGTGTTTTTTTCGGCAGACGTATTATTCGTAGAGTGGGAATCTTGCCGTAAGGCTAAGGACTCTCTTTTCAATATCTTCTCTCTTCGCCTCGTAGTCGAGCACGGCGTCGGCAATGCAGTCCGCGATCTCCGCCATCTCGGATACGCCCATTCCTCTCGTTGTGACGGCGGGGGTTCCGAGCCTGAGTCCGCTTGTTACGAAGGCGGAACGCTTCTCACCGGGGACGGTGTTCTTGTTCGCGGTGATATGCACGTCGTCGAGCCTGCGCTCCAGCTCCTTGCCTGTTACCTCGCTCTCTCTGAGGTCAACGAGCATAAGGTGATTATCGGTGCCGCCGGAGACGAGCTTGACGCCGCGGGCAATAAGTCCGTCCGCAAGAGCCTTCGCGTTTGAGACTATATTCTCGGCGTAGGTCTTGAACTCCGGCTTCAGCGCCTCGGCAAAGCATACCGCCTTGCCGGCAATGACGTGCTCAAGAGGGCCGCCCTGAGTGCCGGGGAAAATCGCGGAGTTTATCCTCTTCGCGATATAACCGTTATTCGTAAGGATCATACCTCCGCGCGGGCCGCGGAGGGTCTTGTGGGTGGTAGAGGTAACGACGTCGGCATAGGGCACGGGGCTTAAGTGCGCGCCGCCGGCTACAAGTCCGGCGATGTGCGCCATATCGACCATAAGCATTGCACCGTAGCCGTGGGCTATCTCGGAAAGCTTCTCAAAGTCAAGAGCTCTCGGATATGCCGAGGCTCCGGCGACGAGGAGCTTCGG
>ONTN01000004.1 GCA_900320765.1 uncultured Eubacteriales bacterium | reverse complement strand
GTGAAAACTTAAATCCCAATCTCATCGAGCCGAAGTTTAATATCGCAGGTGTGCGGCGCGCCGCACTTATAAGCGGCGGCGGTGCAAAGCCCCGCGCCGTGCTCCTCATCTCCGTTTCCGATCACCTGCCCGGGGATAAGCTCCGCTCCATCGAGGCGGAGGTAAAGGCTCGGGCAAACGATCTCGGGCTCGCATCTGAGCTCGGCGGCATATACCTCACCTCCTCCGAGCTTATGGGGGAAGATGAGTTCAAATTAAACCGCTCCCGTCTGAGGCGGGCGTACGCCGCCGGGGAGCTTCCCCCCGCCGTTCCCTCGGCCGCGGCTGCGGAATCGGAGGGCGACCCGCTGCTTTCAAGGATAACCGAGATATTCGCCGCCGCCCTTGAGAAGGACGCGGGCGAGATATCCGCCGATACGGATTTCTTTATCGACGGAGGGGGGACGAGCCTCGACTACTTCGCGATGCTCTCGCGCCTATCTGAGGACTTTGGGCTGAGCATTCCCGCCGAGGCGGGCTCCTCTCTCGCCTCGCCCCGGGCCATCGCCGAATACATAAAGGCGGGAGGAGAAGATGCTGATATCGTTTTTTAACTGGTTTTTAAAGATAACCGCCTGGCCGGCGCAGAAGATAGTTTTCCGCACGCGCCATATTTACGAGGACCCCTCGCGGCAGTCCCGCTCGATAAAGGGACCCGCGATAATAATATCAAATCACACCTCGGTTTTCGATTACGCCGCCTTCCTCTTCGTTTTCTTCGGCCGCACTCTCCGCTATCAGATGGCGGAGGTGCTGTTCAAGAAGCGGCTGCTCGGACCGTTTTTAAGGCTGCTCGGCGGCATAAAAGTGGACAGGGACTCCCGCGATTTCGGCTTTATGGCAAAGTCGGAGGAGATTTTAAGGCGCGGCGGAGTCGTCGGGATATTCCCGGAGGGCAGGCTTCCCCGCGAGGGCGAGGAGAGGCCGCTTCCCTTCCGCCCGGGAGCCGCGTATCTCGCCCTCGTTTCGGGGGTGAAGGTCATACCGGTCTATACGAACGGGCGGTATTTCACGCGGGACAGAGCGAAAGTCGTTATCGGCAAGCCGTTCTATGCCGCCGATCTGACCGACGAAAACCTTTCCGAGAAGGAAAATATCGACCTTGCCGCCGCCGGGATGCGTAGGCGGGTCATGGAATTAGGGAAGCTTTTAGATGAAGGAACAGAAAAGCAATAAGGCGCCGCTTCTTAGCTTTAAATATTTCTTTTACGATTTCATAAAGCTCGGCGTTTTTCTGACCGGCTGGCTTTGGTTCAGGCCGAAGTTCATATATATAAGCGATCTTGCGAAGACAAAGCTCAGGGGCGGGGCTCTCGTTTTATCGAATCACACGAGCTATCTCGATCCACTGTATCTTATCTTCGGCCTGTGGTACAGGCGGCAGCGCTTCGTATGCATGAAGGAATTTTACGATTCCAAGCTTCGCGGGCTCATTTTCCGCCTTGTGCGCTGCATACCGATAGACAGGCAGAACACGAGCTTCGACTCGCTCCGCGTGATAACCGACGCCCTCAAGGGCGGCCAGGTCGTCTCGATCTTTCCCGAGGGGCATATCGACTGGAGTGGGGATATCGACAGCTTCAAGTCCGGCCCCGTTCTGATGAGCGTTCTTTCGGGCGCCCCGATACTTCCCGTTTATATTAAAAAACCGCGCCGCGCATTTTTCTCAAGACTCCGCTTCGTCGTGGGCGAGCCGCTTGACGTCGTCGGGACATACGGGCGGAGACCCGCCCCGCAGAAGCTCGCCGAGGTCGCCGCGCTTTTGAGAGAAAAAGAGCTGGAGCTTAAAAAACTATCCGAGGAGGAACTGCACCGATGAAATACGATCCAAATAACCTTTTGGCAAAATATATGGACCCCGAGGATCTCGAGCGCCTTGTAAGCTACCCGAGCCTTGCCGCGATGTGGAAGGCGAGGAGCTCGGAGTACGCCGACCTTACCGCCGTTGAGGATAACGGGGAGAAATACACCTACGCAAGGCTCGAGGCCGACGCGGCCGGGCTCAGGACGAGGCTTATCGAGGCGGGCGTTAAAAAGGGCGACCGCGTCGGAGTTTTCGCCCCGAATTCATACGGCTTCGTAAAGGCCTTCATCGCCGCCGTTTCTCTCGGCGCGACCGCCGCGGTTCTGCCCCCGCACCTCGACGCCCCCTCGGTTTTCGGCTGCTCGATGAAGTTCGGGCTCAAGGCTGTCGTCGCTGCGCCCGAGCTTTCCGATAACTGCTCCCTCGCCGCGGAGAGAGCCAAGGTCAGCGTGATCTCCACCGAGGATATGGCCGAGACCCCCTCTCCCGTCGCCGAAGTCAGTCCCAAGGACGGCTGCGTTATAATGTTCACCGGCGGAACTACCGGAAAGAGCAAGGGCGCCCTCCTCTCTAACAGAGCCGTTATGCAGGGCATACTTAACAGCAGCTACGGCTGCAAGGATATATTCCATATGAGATATCTCCTCGTTCTGCCCCTCTCCCACGTTTTCGGCCTTATCAGGAACCTGCTCGCCTCGCTGAACACCGGGAGCACGATCTTCATCTGCCGCAACAATCAGGATATGTTCCGCGATATCGCTTACTTTAAGCCGACCATCCTCGTTATCGTTCCCGCTCTCGCCGAGATGGCGCTCGCCCTCTCGAAGAAATTCCGCCGCAATATGCTGGGCGACAGCCTCAAGTACATTATCTGCGGGGCGGCAAGCGTGCCCCCCTATCTCATAAAGGAATACGCCGCCCTCGGGATAGACCTCTATCCCGGCTACGGGCTCACGGAGTCGGCTAACCTCGTCTCCGGAAACGTATCCCCGCTTGAAAAGCCGGACTCCGTCGGTCTTCCCTATCCGAATCAGGAGCTCAGGCTCGTAGAAGGCGAGCTCTGGATCCGCGGCGACAATATGATGGACGGCTATATCGGCGAGGACGAGGCCGGAGTATGGGAGGACGGCTGGTTCAAGACCGGCGACCTTGCCAGGATAGACGAGGACGGCTTTTTATACATCACCGGAAGGAAGAAGGAGGTCATCGTTCTTCCCACGGGCGAGAACGTCTCGCCCGCCGAGCTCGAGGCGAAGTTCAACGAATGCTCCCTCGTTGCCGACTCTCAGGTATTCGAGGATAAGAACGAGGCCGGCAAGCATTTCCTCGCCCTCGAGGTAGTTCCGAGAGCCTCCGAGATGGCAAAGCTGCCCGCGGAGGACGCGCCCGCCATACTAATGAGCGAGCTGAACGCGATAAACTCGAAGCTTCCCCCGTTCCAGAGGGTCAGCCGAATCGAGATCCGCGATAAGGATTTTGAGAGGACGAAAAGCTTAAAGATTGTGAGATATAAAAAATGCGAATGACAAGGCAGGAAATTTTAGAAAAGCTCGCCGAGATACTTGAGGAGACGATGGGCGAGGGCTCGGCAGAAGGCTTCTCCGAGGATACCGGGCTGATGGACGGGCTCGGCCTCTCCTCCGTAGATATGCTCTACCTCATAATTGCCACCGAGGAGAGCTTCGGCATAAGATTTTCAAATATCGGCATTATGGACCTCCGCACGGTCGGCGAGGTCGCGGACTACATCGAGGCAAAGCTTAAATGAGGTGGACGCCCGACGAATGCCGCCCCGGCGATATCGTCAGAGTAAAGCTCGGCGCTATATACCACTACGGGGTCTTCGTATCCGAGGACGAGGTCATCCAGTTCGGCGAGCCGCCGGTAAACGCCCTTATCTCCGGAAGCGATAAGAAGGTCCTTGCGACGGATATCGAGACCTTTTCAGCCGGCGGGATAGTCGAGCGCTCTGAGCTCGACCGCTCGGAGGAGAAAAAGCGCTTTCCCAGGGAGAAGACCGTCGCTCTCGCCCGCTCGCGCATCGGCGAGGGCGGCTACGATATAATACACAATAACTGCGAGCACTTCGCCTACGAGTGCCTCTTCGGCGTCGGGCGCAGCCTGCAGGAGGAGGAGCTTCGGAAAAAGTGGCAGAGCCGCCCCTTTCTTGACATCTACGTCGCCCTGATCCCCGATACTCTTGAGCTCTCGCCCGTTTTCCCGCCCGAAAGGCAGGCGGAAATCGAAAGAGTAAATAACGCCCGCTCCAAGCGCGAGAAATACGCCGTTTGGAGGCTCCTTGAAAAGGCTCTGTCCCGCTCCCTCGGTCTCGGGATAGATGAGCTCTCCTTCAAAAAGCGGCGCGACGGCAAGTGGACGGCGGACGGGGTCGAATTTTCGCTCTCGCACTCTAAGGGCGCCTGCGCCGTCGCCGTATCCTCCCGCCCTGTCGGGATCGATATCGAGAACGCGGACGATTTTATTTCCCGCTACTCTGACGGAGATAAGCTCCGCTCGCTCTCCCGGCGGGTCTCGACAGTCTCCGAGCTGAAAGAAGCCGCCGATCCCGAAGCCTTTCTCCGGCTTTGGACGAAGAAGGAGGCAATATTCAAGCTCTCCGGCAAGGGAAGCTTTTTCCCGCATAAGATAGACACCGCAAAGACCCCGACGGAGACACGGCTCGTTTGCCTTCCCGCCGCCTATTCCGTCTCAGTCGCGGGCGAAAGGCTCGATAAGCTGAGATTCTACCGCGTTACCGATAACGGCGCTCACCAAATGAGCGCGGACGAAATGAAGTGATATACTGTGCAATGGCTCCTTATCGCCCTTGCGGCGATAACCGTGTTCTATATCGCGCCCTGCATCGTGATCTTTATACTGACGTTTTACGGAAGGTACGACCCCGAGGCCGCGATGAAAAAGAAATACTTTATTCCCTATCGCCGGGAGATAGACGAGGCCTCCGCCCGGCTCGGCTCGCTCAGATTTGAGCCCGTGAGCATTGAGGCGCGGGACGGGACGACTCTTCGCGGAAAATACTATCGCTGCGGCTCGGATAAGCTCGCGATCCTCGTCCACGGGTATAACGCCTCGGCAATGTCGAACTTCTGCGTTTCCGGGCTTGCGCTCTATGACAGGGGCTACAGCCTTCTTATGATAGACGAGCGGGCGCACGGTGAGAGCGGGGGCCGCAAGACGGGCTTCGGCCTTCTCGAGCGGTACGATATTCTCACCTGGCTCGACTGGGCGGAGAAAAACGCCGCGGAAAAGAGCTTCTTTATCTACGGGATCAGTATGGGAAGCGCGGCTTTAGCCTTTTCCGCCGACAAGCTCGATGAAACAAGGGTCAAGGCTCTCTCATTCGACTGCGGCTTCGTTTCACCGCGGGAGCAGATGCGGCTTATCGCGAAAAAGCACCATATCCCCGGGCGGATTATGATACCCTTTATCCGTATCCTCGCGAAAATCTTTATCGGGGAGGATATAAACGATACCGTGATCGGCCCTCTTTCCCGGTCGAAGATACCCTCCGTCTTTATGTACGGGGGGCGCGATCGCACCGTACCCATGAGCGACGGGCGCAGGTATTTCGCCGCCTCAGCCGCTCCCAAGCTCATGCTCATCGCGCCCGGGGCCGAGCACACGATGTGCTTTATCGCCGGTGGCGAGGAAATAAGAAAGCCGTTTTTCGACTTCATTGATAAATACGTTAAGTGAAAGGAATACTCAGAAAATGAAAAACTTTGCGATTATCTGCGACGCCACCTGCGACCTCGGAGAGGAGCTCCGGAAGGAATACGACATAAAGGTCGTCGCCGGCCACGTCAAGCTGCCCGACGGGTCAGAGAAAAAGGCGATGCCCGGCTGGAACGACTTCACGAAGGAAGAGTTCTATACTGCGCTTAAGGCGGCTCCCAACTCCTTCACCACCTCGCCCGCCAACGTGGCAGAGTTCTCCGAGGCCTTCGAGGCGACGGTACGCGAGGGGCTCGACGTTCTCTGTATGACCATTTCGAGCGGAATAAGCGGAGCCTTTGGCTTTGCAAGCGAGGCCGCAGCCGAGATCGCGAAGAAATATCCCGAGGCGAAGATCGTCTGTGTGGACTCCCTGCGCTTCGGCCCCGGCTTCGGCCTTATGGCGATCCGCGCCTCCGAGCTCCGCGCCGGGGGCAAGAGCCTTTCCGAGACTGCCGACTGGCTCGAGACGAATAAGAACCGCTATCATCAGGCAG
Source organism: uncultured Eubacteriales bacterium (assembly GCA_900320765.1). Lineage (GTDB taxonomy): Bacteria > Bacillota > Clostridia > Oscillospirales > Oscillospiraceae > RUG626. Next base: position 16,360 of record ONTN01000004.1, on the reverse strand, counting down.
GCTGGCTCGACGATCTCAGCTTCGTTGCGAAGAAGGGCAGACTTACCCACGCCAAGGCGTTCTTCGGCACCCTTGCCGGAGTAAAGCCCATCGGCGAGTTTGACTATAACGGGCTCACCACCGTCATAGGCAAGGTGAAGGGCGCGAAAACGGCCTACGCCACCCTCCTCGACTATATCGAGAAGACGGGCGAGGATTTAACAAATCAGACCGTGTTCATCGCTCAGACGAACAGGCAGAAGGAGGCCGAGGAGTATAAGCGCCTCATTGAGGAGAAGTTCCACCCCAAGGCGGTCATCATAAAGGACGTCTATCCCCTCTGCGCCATAAACATCGGGCCCGGCCTCATGGCAGCCTACTACGCAGGCAAGCCTATATCAAAAGACCTTTCCGCGGAGAGAAAGATACTTGAAGACTTCGCCGCCGGAGGAAAGAGACAATGATGCGAAAGCTCACCCGCAAAAGCCAGATGCTATTATACGCGCTGTCCGGCTTTGGGATAAACCTTATGAATATTATGATGGGCTCTTATCTTATGAGCGCCCTTCTCGTCGGCGGCTTCGGCGAGGCTGTCATACCCTATCAGACCTACGCGGGGCGCGACCTCGTTATCGCCGGGCTGTGGGCGACCTTCGCCTTTATCGCCAAGGTGGTCGACGGGGTCATAGATATCCCTATGGCGGCCTTTACCGATAAGCTCCGCTCCAGATGGGGTCGTCGCAGGCCCTCGATACTTATCGGCCTTATCCCCCTGATCGCCTCCTACCTTCTCTTCCTCCTTATGCCGAACGACCACGCCACCCTGCTGAACACGGTTTATTACGGCGTCGTCCTCTGCCTCTTCTACACCTTCTACACACTCACGATGACGACGTATTACGCCACCTTTACCGAGATAGTGGGCGCGGAGAGAGACAGGCGCTTTATCTCGAACGTGAAGGCGATAGCCGATATCGTATATTTCATTGTGGGCTACGTCGCCGTGCGTATGCTCTTAAACGGGATCAACATCCGCAGGGTCGCCCTTATCGTGCTGCCCCTTGCGGCGACGATGCTCATACCCATCTTCCTTATAAAAGAGCCCTCGAACCTCGACGAAAAGAAGGTGGAGTACAAGACCGTCGGCCTCGTTGCCTCATTAAAGCACACCTTCAAGAACAAGTCGTTCATAAAGTGGATGCTGGTGCACAGCCTTATGCAGTTCGGCGTTCAGCTCTTTCTCGGCGGGATAAACGAATATTTCTCCTTCACCGGAATGAGCATGATCTTCGTTATGCTCGCGGCCTTTATCCCCGTGCCGCTGACCTTTTCGATATATAACCGGCTCGTCCGCACCCGCGGCTTCGGCTTTGGGATAAGGTACACCTTCATCGTATTCTCCCTCGGCATGCTCTCGATGTTCGGCGTTTCCTTCCTCGCCCCGGGCATGGTGAAGACCGTGCTCTCGATAGCCTCCGGTCTTGTCTGCTCCTTCGCGATCGGCGCGATCTTCGCCTCGGCGTATTCCGTGCCGAGCCAGCTCGCGGCTGACGAGGAGGCGAAGGACGGCATCGGAAACAGCGCGATGTACTTCGCCGTTCAGGGCCTGTTCGACGGAGTTGCCACCGGGATCGGCGCGGGTCTCGTGCTGACCGCCCTCAAGCAAAACTCCGGTGCGATAATCTACCTCACCCTGATAGCCGGGGCGGCTACCCTCGCCTCCACCCTGCTCTCGCGCATACTGCCGAGGTCTATACTCGATATAGGAAAGCAGGATAAGAGATAAAAAACCGATCGGAGCAAAGTTTAATGAGCGTTAAAAGAGTCGACGGCGCGCTGATGGCAGGCATGCTGAAAAACGGTCTTGCCTGCCTGAAAGCGAGCGAAGAAAAGATAAACATACTGAACGTTTTCCCCGTCGCCGACGGGGATACCGGCACGAATATGCGCCTCACCCTCGAAAACGGGCTTAACGTCGCAAAGCCCGTAAAGGAGCTCGGCCCATACCTCCAGAGCGTCAGCACCGGGATGCTGTACGGGGCGCGGGGAAACTCCGGCGTTATCCTCTCCCAGCTTATGAACGGCTTCGCGCAGGAGCTTGCAAGAGTGCCGTCCGCGGACACGGGCGAGGTAAAGCGCTCCCTTATCAGAGCGTACCAGATGGCGTACAACTCCGTTATCCGCCCGGTCGAGGGCACTATACTCACGGTCGCCCGCGAGGGCATCGAGCATATCCGCAGCCAGGTAACGAGAAGGACGACGATAGACCAGCTCCTCTCAATGTACCTTGCAGAGATGAGAAAGACCCTCGCCTATACTCCCGAGCTTTTGGCCGAGCTTAAGGAGGCGGGAGTCGTCGATTCCGGCGGCCTCGGCTATATCACCATCGTTGAGGGAATGCTGAAGTACTTAAACGGCGAGGTTCTGACCGGAGCGGGCGAGGAAATTGAGCAGAAAGCCCCGCAGCCGAGCGTTGACCTCAGCCTTTTCAACGAGCACAGCAGCTTTATCGACGGCTACTGCATGGAGTTCATCCTCCAGCTCCTTCTCGACCCGGCCTACGATCAGGATTTCCGCCTCCCGTCCTTTATTAAAAAGCTGGAAGCCCGCGGAAACTCGATAGTCGCCGTTCAGGATAACCGCCGCGTCAAGGTGCATATCCACACGAAGATACCCTCCGCCGTTATGGCTCTCGCCCAGAAATACGGCGAGTTCATCACCTTCAAGCTCGATAATATGCAGGTGCAGCACAACGAACACACCCGCGCGGTAAAGAGCGTTAAAAAGCACGTTCCCCTGCAGGTCATCACCGTGGCGGACGGGGACGGTATGCGCGAGCTTTTCTCCGGCGCAGGCGCCGGGGATATACTCGACGGGGGCGCCTCGATGAACACCTCCGCTCAGGAGTTCGTCTCCGCCTTCAAGGCGGCCGACGCGGACAGGTACCTCGTGCTTCCGAACAACAAGAACATAACCCTCGCCGCGAGGCAGGCCGCCGCCCTCTCCCTCGGGAAGAAGGTGACCGTCCTTCCCACAAGGAGCATGGTCGAGGGCTACTTTGCCCTCGCTATGGACGTTCCCGACAGCGAGGATATCGACTACCGCGTAAGGCAGATGGAGCTCGGCGCCGAGAACGTCGTCACCCTCTCCGTCGCCAAAAGTGCGAAGGACACGACCTATCACGGCATGCTCGTCAGGGCGGGCGACTGGCTCTCGTTTATTGACGATGAGCCCGCCTCGGCAGCGGGCAGCAGAATCGAGGCTCTGATAGCCGGGCTTGCCGCCGTGCCGGATATTCGAGACCGGGAAACCTGCATCCTGTTCCGCGGGGTCGATACGGACGAGGCCGAGGAGGCCGAGCTTGAGGAGCGCATAGGCAAGCTTTACCCCGACCTTGAGCTCAGCTTTATATACGGCGGCCAGAGCGTTTACGGCTGGCTCGTCGGGCTTTCGTGAGGTCTTCTATGGGCTGGATATTATACGTTGTCATCGCTCTTTTCCTTATCGTCGTCGTACCCCTTCTGGGCATTCCCGCCATAGTTTACAGGATTCTTCTCGTCCGCACCTCGAAGGAAAAATGGGGTCGAACGATGAGCATGCCCGATGATAAGGAATACGCCGAGATGTACAGACGCGGCCTTAATTGGGGCGAGGAGCACGCGGATAAGAAGCGCGACGTGCATATAAAGAACGGACGGCTCTCGCTATACGGTGAATTCTTCGACTTCGGCTTCAGTAAAGCCGTCATAATAGTGCCAGGGCGGATGGAATCCTGCCTCTACTCCTACTTTTTCGGCGAGCCGTACAGGGCTTCGGGCTATAACGTTCTCGTTATCGACGGGCGGGCTCACGGCCTTTCGGACGGGAAGATAAACTCTCTCGGCTACCGCGAGTATTCGGACGTTATAGCATGGGGCAGGTTTCTGCACGACGAGCTTAATATTTCCGAGGTCTATCTCCACGGTGTCTGCATAGGCTCTTCGACTTCTCTCTTCGCGCTGACGAGCCCCGACTGCCCCGATTACTTCACCGGGATGACGGCCGAGGGAATGTACGCGAATTTCTCCCTCAGCTGCTGGAACCATATGGTGGAGCAGGGTCGTCCGATGGGGCTTTTCCCCGTGCTTATGCTCTACATTAAGGTATTCTCCGGCGCGGACGTCGTGCACGACGGGCCGCTTTGGAGGATCGACAGGCTCAAAAAGCCCATTCTCTTCCTGCACAGCCGCGAGGACCCCTACTCCGTACCTGAGAAGGCGGTCGAGCTCTATACTAAGTGCCAAGCTCCCAAAAAGCTCGTGTGGTTCGACCACGGCGGGCACTCCCGCCTCAGGCTCACGAATACCGAGGCCTACGACTCCGCGATATCCGGTTTTCTTGCCGGGCTCGCGGAAAAAGAACGTGTGTGACCGCCCGAAGGGCGTTTCACCTATATTAATCAACCGTGAAAGGAGGATATAAAAATGCAGAATAACAACGTCCCCGACGCCGGAAGCGTCCTCGCCTGGGGCATAGTAGCTCTCGCCATTTGCGGCTGCCCCGTAGCCGGGCTCATTATCGCCATCATCGCAAGGAACAAGGCTAAGGCTCACGCCGCTTACTATGGAGCCCCCGTTGGCAAGGCCAAGGTCGGCACCATCTTCACCCGCATAGCATTCCCCATCTCGATCGTTATGCAGGTATTCTGGGTGATTTACATCATCGTAGTGGTAATTGTGCTCGCCAATCGCAGCACAATAATCAGCGGGCTCTCCAGCCTCTATTGATCTCATTGACAGAAAATGACGCCGAGTAAATTCGGCGTCATTTTTTATACTCTTATTATCTTTTCGCACCAGGCGGGAACGTCCTTTTCGTGGAGAGCCATCAGGAGCAGCCTGCCCTTTGCCTTCTCCCTTATATACTCCGCCGCGATGGCAGCGTTTTCGGCGTCGAGCCCTGAAAACGGCTCGTCCAATATCATTCCGTCGGCTCGATGCAGGGCGGCGCGGACTATGCCGATCCTGCGTCTCTGACCGCCGGAGAGCTTTTTTACGGGCTTTGAAAGCGCCTCCTCCGGGAGGAGCCTCAGAAGCTCAGCTTTAATAAGCCCGGTATCCCTTATCCCGGTTGCGAGGCTCACGTTCGTAACGGCGTCGAAGCCCTCAAAGAGCCTGTCTTCCTGAAAGAGAACGCCGAAGCGCGTACCCTCGGGAATTGTTATCTCTCCGCCGTCAGCCTTTTCGAGGCCGAGGACGATTCTCAAAAGCGTGGTCTTTCCCCCGCCGGAGGCTCCCGTCACGGTCGCGGGCTCGTCGCGAAGAATGTCGAAGCTGAGGCCGGAGATGACCTCGGTATCGCCGAAGCTTTTTTTCAAGTCTTTCGCGCTTATCATCTCACGCGCCCCCTTTCGAGGCGGGAAAACGCCCATACGGCTATTTTGCCGATCGCCCAGCTAAGCGAAACGGCGGCGACCGTCACGGCCAAGACCTTATCCGTTTCAAGATATATCTTCGCCCGGTAAAGCTCGTTTCCGAGGGTGCCGAGCGGCTGGCCTATGACCTCGGCGGCAATTCCGGCCTTCCACGCCGTGCCGACCCCGAGGCCGAGAGCTCCCCTCAGATATGGGAAAAGCTGGGGGAAGAATATTCCCTTCACCCGCGCCGGGAACCGCATAGAATAGACCTCCGCAAGCTCGAGGAGCTTTTTATCCGTCGCCAAGAGCCCCTCGAGGGTATTCACGTAGAGTATCGGAAGGGTGACGACGAGGGAGACGAAAAAGCCGATGAGCGAGCTTCCGAACCATATAAGAGCGAGGACGACGAAGCTCGCCACAGGCACGGCCTTCATCGCCCCGACGAGGGGCGCGAAAAGCTCGCGAGCGGTCTTCGACCTGTAAGCGAGGGCGGCGAGGGCTATGCCCGCCGTGCCGCCCGCTAAAAATCCAATGGTTATCCTGAGGGTCGACGCGCCGACCTCTGCCCAAAATTCGCCCGTAGGGATAAGGCGGAAGAGGGCGAGGGCGGTCTCGTACGGCCCTACTATCAGTATTTTGTTATTGACTAAAAGCGATAGCCCCTGCCATACGATAAGCCAAAACAGGGCGGACAGAAGCTTTTTTCCCGCCTTAGCCGACATAGTAGAAATCGTCCGCGGGAAGGGTGCCGCCCACAGAGGTCGGGTCGGCCGCGTACAGCACTCCGAGGTAGCCGGAGAGCGCCGCCTTCATCTCATCGCCGGAGATGCAGACGATGCCGCACTTAGGCAGAGCCTTGTTCGCTACGGGCTCCTTCTCGATTATGCCGTACTTTACGATGAGGGCGGCCTTGTCCGCGTTCTCGGCGGCGGCGGAGGCGGCGTGCTCCTCAAGGAAGCGGGCGACGGCCTCGGGATGCTCCTCCAAAAACGCCTTGCGGACTATGGTGACTCCGGTCACCATACGGGACCCGTCGGAAACGGCGTCCCACTCGTCGGAAAGGCTGAACGCCTCGTGAAGCTCGGTGTTCTGCACCTGAGCCACGGTCGCGAAGGGCTGCGGCAGAACGGCTATCTTGGTGGGGTCGGCGGCGAGCACGGCCGCGACCTCGGTGGCCTCGGACTTGAACTCAAGCTCGCAGTCGGTAACTCCGTTTTTCTCAAGCAGATAGCGCAGGGAGTATTCGGGGGTGGTGCCCTGTCCGGTGAGGACTACGGTCTTGCCCGCGAGGTCCTTGACGCTCGTTATGCTCTCGTCTCCGGTGACGCAGTAGAGAACGCCGAGGGTGTTTATATCGATAACGGCAACGCCGCACTCAGTGCGCTTATACAGCACGGCGGCGAGGTTCGCGGGAACGAGAGCTATATCGGCCTCTCCGGCGACCACCTGAGCCGCGACGGCGGAGGCGTCGGTCTGCATATCAAAGGTGTAACTGTCGAAGGTCTCGCCCTTTTCAGCCTTATCGCGGAGGGCTACTATGCCCATAGTAGTCGGCCCCTTGAGGGAGGCGACTCTGACGTTCACGGGCTCAGGCGCGGGCTCGGGCTCGGTCGACGGCTCGGTCGTGGGGTCAGTCGTAGGCTCAGGCTCGGGAGTCGGCTCGGGATCGGTCTGAGGGGCGGGGTCGTCGGTCTTGGGCTCATCCTTCACCTCGGCGGCGCAGGCCGCGAGGGCAAAGAGCATTGCAAGCGCAAGCACGATAGCAACTATTCTTTTCATTTTCTTTTCCTCTTTTCAATAAATGCTAACCCGCCTATGCGGTTCGTTGCATTTAACACTTTGTTAATCTTACAACGATATTGTAAATTAGTCAACCTTAATGTATAATTAAGCGCGGGAAGTGATACCGAATGAATCCAAAGCTGCCAAAGGCGCTATACTTTTTCCTTTCTCTTACATGGGGGTCGATAACCACTCTCGCCGGCTTTTTCGCCGCTCTCGCCATGCTCATAACCGGGCATAAGCCCCGGCGCTGGGGTTATGCCTGGTATTTCGAGGTCGGGCGCCATTGGGGCGGAGCGTCCCTCGGCCCCGTGTTTCTGAAGGACAGGACCTCGGACTCTCCCCATCTTAAAAACCACGAGTTCGGGCACAGCATACAAAACTGCTATTTCGGCCCGCTGATGCCGCTTTTAGTCGGCTTCCCCTCGTCAACGAGATACCGCATAAGAAGGTTCCGTGAAAACGTCCTCAAAAAATCGCCCAAAACGCCCTACGAATCCGTCTGGTTCGAGGCTCAGGCGACGAAGCTCGGGAACGAGTTTATGGAGTGGTATAATTCAAAACAGGGCAAAAGCCCCCGTGTTTAAAGCGCGGAGGCTCTTTTTTATGCTGTTTTCTTCTCTCTTATGCTCTTGAGTGCGGGTCTCAGCTTTACCGCGACAAGCGCGGCGAGGGCGATTTTAATCGCGTCGCCCGGGAGAAAGGGGATAACGCAGACGCCGAGCGCCTTTAAAAACGGCGTACCGGAGACTACGCAGAACCACGCCGTGCCGAGCGCATAGAGGGCGACGGTGCCGAGGAGTATTCCGGCGGCGTAGCCCCAGAGCTTCTGGAATCTGTCGGCAAAGAGGCCGGCGATAAGGGCGCAGGGCAGATAGCCCACGAGGTAGCCCCCCGTCGGCCCGGCTATTTTGGCAAAGCCCGCTCCGAAATTTGAGAATACGGGAAGCCCCGCCGCGCCTAAAAGCAGGTAGACGAGGACTGCCGCCGTTCCCCATTTCCAGCCGAGGACGGCCGCCGCGATATAAACGGCGAAGGTCGCCAAGGTTATCGGTATCGGCCCCACATTAAAGCCGAACGGAGCCATCACGCAGATAAGCGCCGCGAATAGGGCTGCGGCAACTATGTCACGCAGTTTCATCATAAACTCTCCTTTATCAGTATTCGCACCTCTCCACTAAAGAGAGCTTCTCTCTTCCCGTCGGGGTATTCTACGACGAGGCGGAAATCCTCGTCGACGCCTTTTGCGACCGCCGTTCTCGGCTCTCGCCCCTGGGCTATGACCTCCACCCGTCTTCCGACGGCGGCCTGCCGGGCTCTGTACTCCTCCAAAAAGGCTTTTTCATCGAAGCTCTTATATAGCTCCCAAAACTCGTTTATGAACTCTGCTGCAAGCTCGGCTCTTTTCCCCGCCGGTGCTGCGGCCCCGAAGATCGACCCGGCTAAGCCCTCAAGCTCGCCCCAGCCCCCCTCGGGATCGGCGACGTTGAAACCAATGCCCATCACCGCCCAGTCGAGGCCGCCGCTCTCAAGGTCGAGAGAAGCCTCGGTGAGTATGCCGCATATCTTTTTCCCCTCAAGCAGGATATCGTTCACCCATTTTATCTCAGTCCGTCTGCCCGAGACCTTTTCAACGGCCTTCGCCCCAGCGACGGCGGCAAGGCAGGTGATGAGCTGAGCCTTCCGCGCCTCGAAGCGCGGCCTTAGGAGTATGCTCAGATAAACGCCCGTGCCCTCGGGCGAATAAAAGGCTCTGCCGTAGCGCCCCCTGCCGGCTGTCTGGTGAGCGGCAATCAGCACCGTTCCCTCTGGCGCTCCCGCCGCCGCCCTCTCCTTGAGCACGGCGTTCGTTCCTGTGACCTCTCGCTCAAAGCTTATACTAAGCCCGTCCGAACGGGCAAGCTCACTCACGGCGGCAGCCGAAAAAAAGTCGCCTCCGCCGAGGAGCCTGTAGCCCCTGTTCGTAACGGCCTCTATCTTCCGCCCCTCGGCCTTCAGCGCCCGTATCGCCTTCCAGACTGCGGCGCGGCTGACGTTCAGCCTATCCGCGAGCGCCTCGCCCGATATAAACTCCCCGCCGCCCTCAATAAGGGCGCGGAGCACGCTTTCCCTGGTGTCCATATTATCACCCCGCGCCGTATTATATCCCCGCTCCCCCCGCATTGTCAACCGTCATTTTATCTCTGGTTTACAATTCAAAACGTCACATATAACGGTTGACATTTTATACAAAAAAAGGTACAATTTATAAAATGGAAAATGTGTATATCTCCGAAAAAGCGTACCCGGAAACTATCCGGCACATACGCGAAATCGGCATTGAGCCGACTGTAATAAAATTTGATCCCCGCCTCGGCGAGTTTACGGGCGACCACCCGGATCTCCGCCTCTGCGTACTGCGCGAAAGAACGGTTTTCGCCCGCGAGGACGAGTATCGCCCGGACTATCCGGGCAACGCGGCATACTGCGCCGCCGTATTCGACGGTTTTCTAATTCACCGGCTCGACATCACCGCCCCTAAAATTCTTGAGGCGGCGGAGGGACTTCGGCTTATAAACGTGCGCCAGGGGTACGCGAAATGCTCGACCGTCATAGTGGACGGGAAAAGCCTGATTACTTCGGACAGCGGCATAACCGAGGCCGCGCAAGGCGCAGGGCTCAGCGTTCTTCGCGTTTCCGGCGGGAGCGTCCTTCTTCCCGGGTATCCTGAGGGCTTTATCGGCGGCGCCACGGGCAGAGTGCGGGATAAGGTCATTTTCAACGGAAGCCTTGAGGCTCACCCGGACGGCGCAAAGATCCGCGCCTTTATCCGGGAGCGCGGGCTTAAAATATGGGAACTGTCCGGTCTCCCGCTCAGGGATATCGGTTCAATAATCTACATTAATCAATAATGCTGAAAGGACGGGCAAAAATATGGCAAAATACGGTTACGGAGTGGACATAGGCGGCACCGCCGTTAAGATGGGGCTTTTCACCGACGAGGGCAAGCTCATCGAAAAATGGAGCATCGACACGAATACGGCTGAGGCCGGTTTTCACGTGCTCCCCGATATCGCCGCTTCGATAAAGGCGAATATCGCCGCCCACGAGCTTAAGCTTGAGGATATCCTCGGCATCGGAATGGGTGTTCCCGGCCCCGTGGACGCCTCCGGACTTATCACCTGCGTAAACCTCGGCTGGAAGGATTACCCCGCCGTTTCTACCCTTGAGGGACTTACCGGCCTCAAGGTCCGCTGCGGGAACGACGCTAACGTCGCGGCTCTCGGCGAAACATGGATGGGCGGCGGCGCAGGCTGCAAGAACGTCATCATGGTCACCCTCGGCACCGGAGTCGGCGGCGGCATCATAATCGACGGCAAGATACTTCAGGGCGCTCACGGAGCCGCCGGCGAGATCGGCCATCTGCCGATAAAGCCCGACGATACCCGCCGCTGCAACTGCGGAAACCGCGGCTGCCTCGAGCTCTACACCTCGGCTAACGGCAACGTCCGCGTCGCTCAGGACTACCTCGCGGAGGTCGACACCCCCTCGCCTCTCAGGGATTATGAGAAGCTCGACTCCAAGATCTGCTGGGATTACGCGATCGCCGGAGATCCCGTAGCCGTTGAGATAGCCGACCGCTTCTGCCGACTTCTCGGCATCGGCCTTGCAACAATCGCAAACACCATCGACCCCGAGGCCTTTATCATCGGCGGCGGCGTTTCCAAGACGGGCGAGCCGCTTCGCGTCTGGATCGAGAAGTACTATAAGGAGTACGCCTTCCACGCTGTCCGCGGGGTTGAGATCCGCCTTGCGAAGCTCGGAAACGACGCCGGCATCTTCGGCGCCATGCGTATGCTTATGGTATAAGCCTCTAAAGCAAGCTCAGGGCGGGTCATTTTTACCCGCTCTGATTTTATAATACAGCTATAATGGAGTGATTCTATGTTCTGCCCAAACTGCGGCTTCGGCCTTGCGCCCGAAAATAACTTCTGCCCGAACTGCGGCTGCCCTGTCGAAAAAGCTGCGCCGGAGGCTCCCGCCAGGCCTGGTTATAACGGAGTGCCATACCCTACGAAGGCTCCGGCTCAGCCCGAAGGCCGTCCGGGTTACAACGGTGTGCCATACCCCACAAAGGCTCAGGTCTATCCCCTTTATCAGCCCGCCGTCCCCGCTCCCCCGGCAAAGCCTGAGAAGAGCCCGGAGGCAAAGGCGATGCGCCGCGCCTATAACCTCGGCACGCTGTGGTCGGCGGTGATTTTCCTCGTTCAGTCCACGGTCGTGTCCGTCGTTCTCTTCGTCGCGCTTATGCTTATGATAATCCCCCTCGTTGCGGGCTTCTCTTACTCCTCGGGCATATTTGATACCGTTCAGCGCGTTCTCGAGGCGATCTCCGATCCGCGCTTTTCCACCGTCGTCGGCATCATCTACGCCGCGGCTTACGCGGGCGGTATGGGTCTCGGCTTTTTGATTTCCAAAACCATCAGGAAGCGGGTCGAGGCAAAGGCTCCCGAGCGTCAGTCCCTCGCCGCCGGCCAGTTTGTTTTCATTGCCCTCGTCGCCTTCGGGCTTTGGGGCGTCGGCGTCATAATCGGCAACTGGACGGAGCTCCTGCTCCCGATCCCGAACGGCGCCGGATTTATGAACAGCATACCGATGCTCTTGGTCGCCATGGTCGGCGCGCCGATATTCGAGGAGCTTATATTCCGCAAGTTTCTTATCGACAGGCTCCTCCCCTTCGGAGAAAAGGCCGCCGTTATCTTCACTGCCCTCCTCTTCGGAATGGCGCATATGAACGCGGGGCAGTTCTTCCTCGCCTTCCTGCTCGGTCTTCTCTTCGCCCTCGTCTATATCCGAACGGGCAAGATAATTTACACGATGGCTCTCCACTTTATGATAAACACCACCGCCTCGCTCGACGCAATCGGCTGTATGATCTTCGGCGACGTGTTCGATACCGTGTGGATCATTCTCATTCTCGCTCTCACCGCCGCAGGAGTCGCCGCATGCTTTGCCGCGAGGAAGCTCGACTACTTCCGCCTTGCGCCGAACAGGGAGCCGGAGGCGAACTGGGCGGCCTTCCGCGGCTGGGGCTTTATCCTCGTTAAGATACTCACCGTTGTCTCCGTTATCGGAATGGGTCTCGTATCCGTTCTGACCGGCATACCTGAGTACGGCGCCGCCGCGCTATTGCACCTTCTCCCCGCCGCACTCGCCGTCGTCGCGATATTCCTCATCCCGGCAAAGGCTTTGAAAAAATGCGAGCCTCTCCCAACGGAAGAGGCTGAGGACATACCCGAAGCTGAAAAAAGCGAGGAATAATACTTGCCAAAAATGTCAAAAGCTCCGTACCCTTCGGTACGGAGCTTATTTTATATCTCTCTTCTGCCCTCGAGGGCTCGCATCAGGGTGGCGTCGTCGGCAAATTCAAGGCTTGCGCCTATCGGAATGCCGTAAGCAAGGCGGGTGACCTTGACGCCGAAGGGTCTCAAAAGCCTTGAAATGTACTTCGCCGTAGTCTCGCCCTCGGTATCGGGGTTGGTCGCCATAATTATCTCCTCGACCCCGCCCTCGGAAACCCGCTCGACAAGCTCCTTGATCCTGATATCGTCGGGCCCGATGCGGTTTAAGGGGGATATGACCCCGTGGAGAACGTGGTAGACGCCCTTGTACTCCCGGGCTCTCTCCATTGCGGCAACGTCCTTCGGATCGGCGACGACGCAGACGGTGGAGGGATCGCGATTCGGGCTCGAGCAGATGCCGCAGACCTCGGTATCGGTCAGGTTCTGGCAGATGCGGCAGGCGTGGACCTTTCGCTTTGCATCGGTGATGGCCGAGGCGAAATCCTGCGCCTCAGCGTCTGAAAGGCTCAAAACGTGGAAGGCGAGGCGCTGGGCGCTCTTCCTGCCGACGCCCGGAAGCGAGGCGAATTTTTCCACGAGTTTTTCAAGCGATGCGGGAAAAAAGCTCATTTTCCTTGCCCCTTAAATATCAAAATACGGCGAAAGCTCGCCTCTCAGCTCTTCGATGTAAGTTCCTCTGTCCTTAGCCTCGAATATGCCCGTCCCGTTCACGAGAACGTTCGCTCCGGCCTCGGCGCAGAGCTTTCCGGTTATGCGGTTTACGCCGCCGTCGACGGCGACGTCGCAGTCGTACCCGTAGTCCGTAATCATCTTCCTGACCTCCCGCACCTTGGGGAGAACGTCCATTCTGAGGCTCTGGCCGCCGAAGCCCGGCTCGACCGTCATGCAGAGCACCTGATCAAGGCGGGAAAGGAAGGGCGCTATCGCCCCGACGCCCGTGCCCGGCTTTATAGCAAGCCCGGCCTTCTTGCCCCTCGCGCGGATGATATCGATCGCCCGCGATATCTCGCTTATGTTATCTGCCTCAACATGGATCGTGACGATATCCGCTCCGGCGCGGCAGAAGCCCTCAACGTATCTTATCGGGCGCTCGATCATAAGATGCGCGTCGATCTCCATATCTGTATAGGCTCTCACCGCCTTCAGTACGGGGAGTCCGAAGGAGAGGTTGGGGACGAAAAGCCCGTCCATAACGTCGAAATGGATGATATCGGCGTTTGAGACGGAGTCGATATCCCGCCCGAGGTTAATAAAGTCGGCCGAAAGAATGCTTGGGGCGATTTTTATCATAGGTTATCACTCTCTATCAAATCAAGTTTTCGCACCGACAGGGAAAATCGGCATAGTATGCTTCAGCGGAAAGGCATGCCGCCCCGCTTTTTAATATAGGAGCCGCCCGGATCATCGCCGGACGGCTCCGCTGGAGTTTATTTTATCATAGCCTTCGCCCCGATACAAGGCGCAATATCACAAAAAACCTTTTATCTCGTCTCGAGGTAGCTTACTATATCGCCAACCGTGGTGAAGTTTGCAAGCTCCTCATCGGGAATGGTGATGCCGCGCTCCTCCTCGATCGTCATAAGAAGCTGGAGGATATCCAGCGAGTCGGCGCCGAGGTCGTCCTTGATCCTTGACGCGGGGGTGATCTCCACGTCCTTTAGTCTGAGCTGCGTAGTTAAAAGCTCCTTTACTTCGTTAAACATTTGCTTCCTCCTTGATGCTTTCTCTTATTTTATCATTGAGGCCGGACAGCTCCATCCTGTAGGCCTGTTCTATGCACTTTAGAACCGATGAGGCGTCGGACGAGCCGTGACCCTTTACGATGACCTTCTCCGAGCCTAAAAGCACGCTTCCGCCGTAGTTCTGATAGTCCATAAAGTTCTTTTCCGCCATGAGCATTTTCTTCATAAGCAGGGCGCCGAGCTTGTATTTCCAGCTCTTCTGTATGTCCCTCTTTATCATCTTCAGCATCTCGAGCGCCGTGCCCTCCGTCGTCTTCGTGAGGACGTTGCCGGAAAAGCCGTCGCAGACGACGAGGTCGTATTTGCCGGTCAGAAGATCGCGGCTCTCCATATTGCCGACGAAGTTTATGCTCGGCTCATTCTCCAAAAGAGGATAGGCCGTCTTCCTGAGATCGTCGCCCTTCTCCCGCTCCGTGCCGACGTTCAGCATCGCAACGCGGGGGTTTTTTATATCGAACACGGTCTCGAGATAGCGGCTGCCCATAATGGCGAATTCCCTGAGCTGGTCGGGGATAATATCGACGTTCGCTCCGCTGTCGCAGAGGCCGACTATCCCGCCCTTCATCGTGGGAAGTATGGGGCAGAAGGCGGGGCGGCGGATGCCGCGTATCCTGCCGATCCTGAGCGTCGCCGCGGCGACGAGGGCGCCCGTCGCTCCGGTGGAAACGAGGCCGGCGACGGACTCGTCAGTCCTCAGTATCGAAATGGCCTTCATCATCGAGCTTTCCTTCTTGAGCCTTATCGCGTCGGTAGGCTTATCGTCGCCCGTTATCGCGTCCGGCGCGTGGACTATCTCCACCCTTGAGGTATCCGTAAATCCGAGTCTGTTCAGCTCGGCGAGGATATCCTTCTCGCCGCCCGTCAGTATAAGGTTGAGGTCGGGATACTTCTGCATCGCCAGAACGGCGGCTTCCACGTTTGCCCGCGGGCTGTTATCCCCACCGAGGCAGTCGATTATCAGCTTCATTTTCAGCCCTCCAGCTTCTTAACATAGGAGCGGCGGCGCTTGTGATTGACCGCCTTAAAGCGCTTCCACTGGTTCTGTATCGCGTGGTTATCCTCAAGGTTGAGATTCGTCTCGGCGTATTCTATACTCTCGTCCTGCAGCATGCGGTAGAGCTCCGCTGTTATTACGCTGCCGACGCCGCGGTTCATATACTCATGCGATACGCAGATAAGGCCGAGGTCGAGTATCGTCGGCCTCTTGATCGCCTTAAGAAGCCTTACGAGGGCGGCGGGGGTGAGGTGGCCGCGGGACTTCTGGATAGCCTTGGACATCGAGGGGAAGCAGAGGCCGAGGGCGACAAGCTTGTTGTTCTCATCGAGAATGACGCCGACGTATTTGAGGTCAAGAATGAGCTTGAAGTTCGCTATCATCATATCCTTCATTCCCTTGGTGAAGGGCACGGTGCCGTAAAGATGGCTGTAGCCCTCGTCGAGAAGCTTGAAGAAATCCTCGCCGTATCTGTCGATAAAGTCGTTTACGTTCTTCGCCTCGCCGAAGCGGAGGTTATAGCGCTTCATAATGAAGTCGGACATCTTGGCGAAGCTCTCGTCCGGCTCAACGGGGCGGTAGATCTTGCTCTCGAGCCAGTCGACCTCCTTGGCGTAGCCGCAGTTTTCGATGAGCTTTCCGTAATACTCCGCGTTATACTGCTCCTCAAATGTTGAAAGCTGGTCGAAGCCCTCTATAAGAAGTCCCTCGCGCTCGAGGTCGGAGAAGCCGAGAGGGCCGCAGACGGTGTCCATGCCCTTGCTCCTTGCCCAGTCCTCGACCGCCTTGAAGAGGGTGCTTGCGACCTCCTGATCGTCTATCGAATCGAAGCGGGTGAAGCGCACGCGCTTCTCGTTTCTTATCTCGTTCGAGCTTCTCTGCAGTATGCCGGATATCCTGCCGACCATTTTTCCGTCCCTGTAGGCGTTAAAATAAACGTGCTCGCAGGTATCGTTATATACGTAGTTCTTTGAAAAGATCTTCTTCTCGTCGCCGTAGAGCGGAGGAACGAAATAGGGGTTATCCTTATACATATCGAGGGGGAAATACAAAAACTCCCTCTGCTGCTTTTTGGTTTTTACCTCAACTATCTCTACCATTTCGCTCACCTGTGGATCGAATGGAA
>ONTN01000117.1 GCA_900320765.1 uncultured Eubacteriales bacterium | reverse complement strand
TTTTACCCACATGAACATATATGACAATATCGCCTTCGGTCTGAATATCAAAAAGGTTCCTAAGGACGAGATCAGGACCCGCGTGCACGAAATGCTCGAGATAATCAACCTCAAGGGCTTCGAGCACAGGAGCGTAACGAGCCTCTCCGGCGGCCAGCAGCAGCGCGTCGCAATCGCGAGGGCGCTTGTAAATAACCCGAAGGTACTTCTGCTTGACGAGCCGCTCGGCGCCCTTGATATGCGCCTTCGCAAGGATATGCAGCAGGAGCTCAAGCGCATCCAGCGCGAGATGGAGATCACGTTTATTTACGTTACCCACGATCAGGAGGAGGCGCTCGCGATGAGCGACACCGTGGTCGTGATGGACGGCGGACGCATACAGCAGATCGGTACCCCCGAGGATATCTATAACGAGCCGAAGAACGCCTTCGTTGCCGATTTTATCGGCGAGTCCAACATCGTGGACGGCATCATGCGCGAGGACGGAGTTGTGGAGATATTCAACAGGAAATTCAGATGCCTCGATAAGGGCTTCGCGCCTAACGAGGCCGTAGACGTGGTCATCAGGCCGGAGGACGTCGATATAGTTCCGGAGAACGAGGGCCAGCTTAAGGGCACAGTTACCCAGGTCACGTTCAAGGGTATGCAGTACGATATCATAGTCGATTTTTACGGCTTCAAGTGGCTTATCCAGACCACCGACTTCTGCCCCGAGGGCTCAAAGATCGGCATAAAGATAGACCCGGACGGCTTCCACGTTATGAAAAAGAGCCACTATTCCGGTATGTTCGGCGACTATTCCTCCTACTCCGAGGAATATGACGAGATATCGGAGAACGAAAGCGAGGAAGAGGAATGAGCGGGCCCGCGAGCCGGCGCACCGGCACGCTGCTGGGACCCTACTCCCTCTGGGCGGTCCTCTTTATAATAGTGCCGCTATTTTTCGTCGCTTACTACGCCTTTACCGATAACAACTTTACTTTCACCTTCGGCAACATCACGAAGTTTTTCACCGAGACGAGCCGCGAAACGGGGAGCAGGATATACATCGATATCTTCCTTCGCAGCCTCAAGCTCGCCGTAATTTCCACTCTGATCTGCCTTCTGCTCGGATATCCTCTCGCTTATTTTATGACGAGAGCCAGCGCGAGGGCGCAGAAGATCATGATGGTGCTCATCATGATCCCGATGTGGATGAACTTCCTTATAAGGACTTACGCCTGGATGACGATACTTCAGGACACCGGAATTCTGAACGGCCTTCTCTCAGCCGTCGGCCTCGGCCGTATCCACATAATCGGCACCGAGTCCGCCGTCGTGGTCGGAATGGTCTATGACTATTTCCCATATATGGTGCTCCCGATCTATTCGATAATGGCGAAGATGGATTACAAGCTTATCGAGGCCGCCCGAGACCTCGGCTGCAACGGCGGCCAGGTCCTGCGCCGCGTGATCCTTCCGCTGAGCATTCCGGGAATACTGAACGGGGTGACGATGGTGCTGATACCCTCGATAAGCACCTTCTATATATCCCAGAAGCTCGGCAACGGCCGCTTCTTTCTCATCGGCGACGCCATTGAGGGACAGTACGTTGCGAACAACCTCCACTTCGCCGCCGCTATGGCCTTTATCCTTATGATAATCCTGCTCGCGGCGATGGCTCTCATCAAGTATCTTACCGGCCACGGGAAGTACGGAGAGGGGGCGAAGGCGTGAAAACTGCGTCAAAGGTTTATACCGCTCTCATTTTCGTTTTCCTTTTTGCGCCTATCGTCATCCTGCTCGTGTTTTCCTTCAATGAGGCGAGGAGCCTTTCGGTTTTCTCCGGCTTTTCGCTGAAATGGTACCGCGAGCTTTTCCGCGATGAGGCGACGCTCGAGAGCGTGAGGAACACGCTTCTCCTCGCCGTCAGCTCGATGGCGATCTCAACCGTTATAGGAGTCGCCGCCGCCGTCGGTATCGACAGGCTGCGCAATAAATGGCTCAAGACGGCGATAAAAACGGCGACCGATATCCCGATGACGAATCCGGATATCATAACCGGTATTTCGCTCATGCTCATGTTCGTGTTCGCGGGAAGGCTTTTCGGCTTCGCGAACAGCCTGAGCTTTTGGACTATGCTGATAGCCCACGTCACCTTCTGTCTGCCCTACGTTATCCTGCAGGTGCTGCCCAAGCTGAGGCAGATGGACCCCGCCCTGCCCGAGGCCGCCCTCGACCTCGGCTGCACTCCGCGCCAGGCCTTTTTCAAGGTCACGATCCCTGAGATAATGCCGGGCATAATAACCGGCGCGATAATGGCCTTCACGATGAGCCTTGACGACTTCGTAATAAGCTATTTTACCTCCGGCGCGGGCTTCCAGACCCTGCCTATCAGGATATACAATATGACGAAGAAGACGGTGACGCCTAAGATGTACGCTCTCGCTACGATAATCTTCTTCGTGATACTTGCTCTCCTCCTCATCTCCAACCTTACGGACGACGACGCTCTTCGCGCGAGGAGAGAGAAGAAAAAGAACAAAGTAAAGGGGTAATCACCGATGAAAAAAGTTTTATGCGCCGTACTTGCGGCGGCAATGCTAATGGCCTGCCTTGCGGGCTGCTCCGGCGGCAAAACGAGGATCCTCAACGTTTATAACTGGGGCGAATATATCTCGGACGGCTCCGAGGACAGCTACGACACGGTTAAGGAATTCGAGGCCTGGTACAAGGAGACCTACGGCGAGAAGGTGCACGTCAACTACGATACCTTCCAGTCTAACGAGGATATGTACGCGAAGCTCTCCGCCGGCGCTGTGAGCTACGACGTTATCATTCCCTCCGACTATATGATAGCCCGCATGATCTCCGAGGATATGCTCCTCGAGCTCGACTTTTCCAATATCCCGAACTACACCAATATCGACGATAGCTTTAAGGGACTCTACTACGACGCCGAGAACAAGTACACCGTGCCCTATGCCTACGGTATTGTCGGCATTATCTGGAACGCGAACGAGGTCGACGAGGCTGACGCAGAGGGCTGGGAGCTTATGTGGAATCCCAAGTATTCCGGCCGCATTGTATCCTTCAATAACTCCCGCGACGCCTTCGGCACTGCGATGTACAAGCTCGGCCTGGACGTCAACACCACCGACAAGTCCCAGTGGGACAAGGCCTATGAAGAGCTTATGACCCAGCGTCCCCTCCTGTACGGACAGGTTATGGACGAGATCTACAATATGATGGAGTCCGGCGAGGCGGCAATCGGCGCTTATTACGCGGGCGACTACTTCACTATGCTCGACGCCGAGGCAGATACCGTCGACCTTCGCTTCTACTATCCCGACCCCACGAACTACTATGTCGACGCGATGTGTATCCCCTCCTGCTGCCAGGATAAGGAGCTCGCCGAGATATTTATAAACTTTATGCTCTCTCGTGACGCCGCCGTCGCGAACGCGGAGTACACCTATTACGCCTCTCCGAACCGCGTCGTATATACCGACGCCGAGTATATCGACTATATGGGCGAGGAGGCAATGGAGATCCTCTATCCCGAGGCCGGGGACTTTGCGGCGATGTACAACACATACGCTTACAAAAATCTCCCGCAGGAGATGCTCGACTATATGAACAGCCTTTGGGAGAACGTAAAAATAAACTGATTTCTCCTTGACAAGTTTGAATTATTACTTTATAATACCATAGTGCTTCTATGAAGAAATATCGAGGTATGGTATGCGGATAAGTCTGAAGGATATAATCGAAATATCCGGCGCCTTTCTGCCGTTCAGCTTCGAGGTCGATACCTCCGGGCTGGAATTTGAGGGAGTGCGCGGCTTTTCCTCTCCGGTTACCGCCTCCGGCGAGATAAGAAATCACGCCGGCGCCCTGTGCGTAACGGGCGAAGTCCGGGGCGAGATGGACTGCGTTTGCGCCCGTTGCCTTAAGGAGTTCCGCAGGGAGCTTAATATTCCGATAGAGGCGTATCTTGCTGAAGAGCTTCAGGATGAGGAGCTTGAGGACACTTATCTTCTCGACGGCGACTATGCTGATCTCGGCGAGATAGCGACGACCGCTCTCGTGCTGAATATGGATCAGAGATTTCTTTGCAGCGAAGACTGCAAGGGCCTCTGCCCGAAGTGCGGGAAGAATTTAAACGACGGTCCCTGCGATTGCAGGGAGGACCAGGACCCCAGGTTGGCTGTTTTAGCGCAGCTCCTGGAGAAAGATTAATACAGGAGGTGCAACAATGGCAGTACCGAAGGGGAAAGTATCCAAGGCGAGGAGAGATAAGAGACGCGGCTCCAACTGGAAGCTGAGCGTTCCGGGTCTCGTACCCTGCCCCAAGTGCGGTGAGCTTAACCTGCCCCACAGAGCCTGCAGAGCTTGCGGCGCTTACAACGGCCGTGAAGTCGTGGCTGTTGAGGAGAAGTAATTTTACCGGTGAAAAGCGGCGGGACTATAATCCCCGCCGCTTTTGCTTTATCTCTGTAAGATTAAAGGAGGCGGAGCATTGAAAAATCTGATAAG
>ONTN01000028.1 GCA_900320765.1 uncultured Eubacteriales bacterium | reverse complement strand
TTGGCGGTCATCTTCTGCCAGCCTTCCCAGTCCTCTTCGTCCAGGCCGTCTTCGATGGAGATGATCGGATACTTCTCCACCAGGCTCTCCCAGTGCGCGATCAGCTCATCGCTGGTGAAGTCCTTGCCGGACTTGGGCTGATGATAGAAGCCCTTGCCCTTGGGGCTCTTCCACTCGGAAGCGGCGGCGTCCATAGCAAGCATGAAGTCCTCGCCGGGCTTGTAGCCGGCGGCCTCGATGGCCCTGAGGATGAGCTCGATGGCGTCCTCATCTCCGCCGAGGCTGTTGGGGGCGAAGCCGCCCTCGTCGCCGACAGCGGTGACGTCCTTCATTTCCTTGATGAGCTTCTTGAGGGTCTGGAAGACCTCGGCGCACCAGCGGAGACCTTCTCTGAAGGACTCCGCGCCTACGGGCATGACCATGAACTCCTGAGTGTCAACGGAGCTGTCGGCATGGGCGCCGCCGTTGAGGATGTTCATCATGGGAACGGGCAGGCGGTTGGCGTTCACGCCGCCGAGGAAACGGTAGAGGGGGATATCAAGGGCGGTGGCGGCGGCGCGGGCGGCGGCGATGGATACCGCAAGAATGGCGTTTGCGCCCAGGTTGGACTTGTCCTTGGTGCCGTCAGCCTTCAGCATGGCGGCGTCGACAGCGTAGATGTCGGAAGCGTCAATGCCGATGATAGCGTCGGCAATAACGGTGTTGATGTTCTCAACGGCCTTGAGGGTGCCCTTGCCGCCGAAACGGGACTTGTCGCCGTCACGGAGCTCGAGAGCCTCGAACTCGCCGGTGGAAGCGCCGGAGGGAGCGGTGCCGCGGCCTACGGTGCCGTCAGCCAGAGTGACCTCGGCCTCAACGGTGGGGTTGCCGCGGGAGTCGATGATCTCACGGCCTATGACTTTTTCAATTTCTAAATAGCTCATTGGAATTACCTCCTACTATTATTGTATTTTTTCAGGCTGCTGAAATTATATCACATATTCGTCGCAGTATCAAACTATATTTTGCCGATTTTATTAGAAACCGGAAAAATTTTTGACCTCCGGCTCAAGAAAAAGGGCGGGATAAAGCCCGCCCCGATTTTTTAATAGCAGAAAAGGAAGCTCGGCGCTTCGCCGGTAAGCTGAGTGCTCATTACGCCTACGCCCTCGAGGATGACCGGAACGAAAGCGTCGTTGCGGCCTTTTCCCCCGCGTCCGGTTCCGTCGCCGGGACGCTGACCCTTTTCGGGCGTTTCGCCGTCCTCGGGTCTCTGTCCGTTCTCGGGTGCCTGTCCGCCCATTCCCGGCATCTGTCCGCCGTTCCCCGGCATCTGTCCGCCGTTCCCCGGCATCTGTCCGCCGTTCCCCGGCATTTGGCCGCCGTTCCCGGGCATCTGTCCACCGTTCCCGGGCATTTGTCCGCCTCGGCCGCCCATATTTCCGCCCATTCCGCCGCCGAAGCCGCCGCCCGATGTCGTCGTGCCCGCCGTTGCGGCAGCCGTCGCTTTGCCGTTCAAATACAGGGTATAGGTCGAGCCGCTCGTGAGCTTATCGGAGGCGAGGTAGACCCAGTTTGCCGCCTTGGGAGCTGTGGCGGATACAAGCTCAGCGCCGCTCGCGTCCTTAATGCTTAAAAGCGCGCCGCTCGATACGTTCGTGTTGAATACAATGCCCGTGCCCTGAGCCGTCTGCGCCATGCCGTTCATGCCTACTGCGAGGAGAGTGCCGCCGCTGTAAACGCATTTCGTATCGTAGTCGAGGGCGCTGTTTCCGCCGTTCGCGGAGCCGAAGACCGTGGTGACGCCGCCGTTTATATAGACGCTGCCGCCGCTGTTCGCGGTGGAATCGCCGCCCGCGTCAAGGCCGTCGCCGCCAGCGTTAACGCTCCATGTTCCGCCGTTAAGATAGATTGCTATCTCGGAGACGGCGCGGCTCGTCGCCGCGTTCACTCCGTCGTCGGAGGCTGTGATATTGCCCGAGCCGGAGTTGAGATAGACCCTCGCGCCCTCGATACCCTCATAGCTCTTCGTTACGTTTATCACGGGGCCGGAGGCGCTGCCCTCGGCGCCGATAACAACGTCGTAAAGCGCCTTGATCGCGTCGTCGCCCGCGGATACTGTGATATTTCCGCCGGTGATGGTGAGGTTACCCTTGGACGCCGTATCGTCGTCGTCAGGATCAGACTTTATGCCGTCGTTCCCGGCGGCGACGTTCACCGTGCCGCCCTTAATGATGAGCTCGCCGTCGGAGGCGAGGCCGTTATTCGCTGCTTTGACGTTTACCGTGCTTGATTCGATAGTGATGGTAGCCTCAGAGGCGCCCTTGATGCCGTTCTTGCAGGCGGAGCCGTCCGCCGTCAGGACGCCGCTTCCCGTGATCGTGAGGGATGCGCCGGACTTGACCTTTATCGCCGCGCCCTCGAAGTCCTCGTTTGTGTCCTCGGTCGAGGCGTCCTCTAGGTCGGTGAGTGTGACCGTGCCGGAGATATAGACCGTAGCGGACGCCGACTTGCCCACGGTGAGGGGGGCTGTCGTGCTTGAGGAGAGGGTCAGGTTTTTCAGGATCAGGGTGACGTTTTCCGTTCCCTTCTTGACCGTTATGCTGCCCTCGGACGCAGCGCCCGTTACCGTGTAAACTCCGGATTCGTTTATGGTAAGCGACGTGCCGCTTATTTTGTATCCGGAGCCCGAGCCCTCTGAGACGGTAACGCCGTCCTCCGTGAAGGTGAAGGTCATATCGCTCGCCGGTTCCGCCGCAGCCGCGCTTACGGACAAGAGGCCGATGAGCATTGCCATGACCAGCAGGGTGGCCGCAAAGCCGATGTTTCTCATTTTTCTGATGCTCATTGTGATTCCTCCTTACAGTTTCTTAAAGGGAATGTTTCCCTCTTTGTAAGCTTATGATAACCCGCAAAGCTTAAAGAAACCTAAAACGAGGAAAACTTTTTTCAGCCGTGTTTTTCGACCATTTCCCTCAGCTTTTCTATGATAAGCTCCTCGCTGACCCCGACCTTTTGAGCGGCCGAGGCGACGGTATTGGACTTTATCAGGAACTTGCCGAGGGGAGAGTCTATCGTCTTGAATCGATGGTCGAGGTTTTTAAGCTCCTCCTTGAGCCAGGGATAAGCCTTTTCGATATCGCTGAGCTTCGTTTCGCCGGTAACGTTGAATTCTGACATTTCGTTTCCGCCTCCTTTTTCGCCATTGTAGCAGATGTGCCCCGGGTTTACAAGCCCTTTGGGTTTAAGCCTTCCCCTTGAGGGGAAGGTGGCTCGGCGAAGCCGAGACGGATGAGGTGTAGGCGTATATGCGCAGTTATTTAAATAAACCGCCGCTTCGCGGCGGACACCTCATCAGTCGCCTTGCGGCGACAGCTTCCCATCAAGGGGAAGCCCCAGGGCGCGGGGCAAAATCAAATTGACAACGGATTATTATAATTGTATAATGCGATTGGAAAAATAAACCGAGGTGATATTTATGTATCATGAAATAAAAGTCGCGGGGCTTACCCGCCGTCTGCCCCTCTGCCCATTGAACGATAAGCTTATGATCGCCGCTTTCATAATGTTCGGCGACGCGCCTCTCACCGTAAACTGCGCCGCCGCCCTCCTTGAGAAGGCGAAGGAGCTCGACTACGACTACCTCCTCACCGCCGAGGCGAAGAGCATACCCCTCATTCACGAGATGGCCCGCCAGTCCGGCGCCGAGAAGTACTTTATCGCGCGCAAGGGCCCCAAGGTGTATATGCCCGACCCCATCAGCGTTGACGACAAGTCCATCACCACCCTCTCCCAGCAGAGGCTCTACCTCGGCTCCGACGACGCTGAGCTCATGCGCGGCAAGCGCATACTGATCGTTGACGACGTCATCTCCACGGGCGGCTCGCTCAAGGCTATGGAGGCCCTCGTTGAGAAGGCGGGCGGCATCGTCGCCGGAAAGATGGCAGTTCTCGCAGAGGCGGACGCCGCTCAGAGAGACGATATCATCGTCCTCGGATCAATACCGCTCTTCAACGCCGAGGGTCAGCCAATCGAATAAAAATCATCGGGCGGGAAATTCCCGCCCGAATGCTATCTCACGTTTTTGAAAAAATCCGAGAGGACGGCGGCGCAGTCGTTTTCAAGCACCCCGCCCGTTATCTCGGCTTTTCTGCCGTAGTTTTCCATAAAGAGGTTTATTACGCTCCCGCAGGAGCCCATATTTTTATCCCTTGCCCCGAAATATACCCTCGAAATCCTCGAGTTCATTATCGCCCCGGCGCACATCGGGCAGGGCTCCATCGTAACATAGATGCTCGCCCCGTCGAGCCGCCAGTCGCCGGTGTTTTTCGCGGCGTCGCGTATCGCCTCGGCCTCGGCGTGGCAGGTGGCGTCGCGTTTTTCCGTCGCGTTGCGCCCGCGGCCGATTATCTCTCCGTCCTTCACGATAACGGCGCCGACCGGGGTCTCGCCCTCTAAAGCCGCCTCTCGTGCTGAGGCGAGAGCCTCGCGCATATAATATTCGTGATCCATATCCATCACCGCCCCTCACCATAATATCAGAAAAAAAGGAAGACTTCAATGGGATACATTCTCCTGACCGCCGTTTCTCTCGCTCTCGACGCCTTCGCCGTTTCGACCTCGGCCGGGCTTACCGTAAAGGGCTTTCGCTTCCGCGATGCAGTTAAAATGGGGATATGGTTTGGCGCATTTCAGTTTATTATGCCCGTTATCGGCTGGCTCCTCGCCTCGTCGGTCGCCGGGTACGTCGTAAAATACAGCCCGTACATCGCCTTCGTCCTCCTCGCCTTCATCGGCGGAAGGATGGTGATCGGGGCTATAAAAAAGGGCAGCGAGCCCGCCGTTACCGAGCTCGGGGCAAAAACGCTTCTGATGCTCGCTATAGCGACGAGCATCGACGCTCTCGCAGTCGGCGTTACCCTCGCCTTTATGGATATAAACATCTGGCTCGCCTCCGCAGTTATCGGCGCGGTCGCCTTTATCCTCTCCGTCGTCGGAGGAACGGCGGGCGGCAAGCTCGGCGAAAGGTTTCAGGACAGCGCCGAGCTCGTCGGCGGCCTCGTCCTCATAGGCATCGGCGCAAAAATACTTATCGAAAGCTTTATAATGTGAATAATTTTCTCCTCCCCGGTCAATACTCAAGGTATCAAGACCGAGGAGGCATTTTTAATGAAGGTTTCAGATATAATGTCAGCTTCGCCCGTCACCGTCGCCCCGGACGAGACGGCGCTTCACGCGGCCCGGCTTTTAAGCCGCCACAACGTGGGCTCTCTGCCCGTGTGCGGGACGGACGGCAGTCTGAGGGGCGTCGTCACGGACAGGGACAT
The DNA here is from genome assembly GCA_900320765.1 of uncultured Eubacteriales bacterium. Taxonomy (GTDB): domain Bacteria; phylum Bacillota; class Clostridia; order Oscillospirales; family Oscillospiraceae; genus RUG626. The sequence goes on along the minus strand of ONTN01000028.1, from coordinate 15,633 downwards.
CGTTCTGCGCTGCGTGGCGAACGGGGAGAGCCCGGCAAAGACGCCCGTCCGCGATATTATGAGCCGCAGCGTAGTCACGGCGGCGCCCGAGGACGATATCTCCCGCGCATCCGAGCTTATGAGCCGGGCGCAGGTAAGGCGGCTTCCTGTAGTCAGCGAGGGTCACCTCGTCGGCGTGATCGCCCTCGGCGACCTTGCCCGCCGCACCGCCTGCGATATGGAGGCATCAAAGGCTCTCACCGATATCTCGGCAAATCTCAAAAGGCTGTGAAAAAATCCGCCCGCTATGCGGGCAGACTTTTCGTTATCACCACTCCGGTGTGTTATAGCGCCTGTAATCCAGATGATCCTGAAGCGCTACCAGAACCTCGGCCATCTCTGCGCGGGTCACCTTGCCTTTCGGCTCAAGGCGTCCGTCCTTCGGCTCGAGTATTCCGAGGGACATCGCCCACCTCATTGCCTCTCGCGCCCAGGAGGAGACGCTGCCGCCATCCGGGTAATCGGACAGTGCAACCTGCACCTCAGGCCCCTCTACATAGCCCCTTGAAGCATACTCCGAGTACCTCCAAAGCATTGCGGCAAGCTCCTGCCGGGTCACTTCTGCAAGGGGCGAGGTCCCATCGCTTATCCCCTTGGACTTGGCCCACGCCATGCTCTTCTCGTACCATTTTCCGCCGCCTCCGGAAATATCGGCTCCGCTGTGCCTTGCAAGTATCGTGGTGATCATCGCTCTGTTGAGCGTGCCTTCGGGGTTGAACCTTGTGGCGGATACGCCCCTGAGAAGGCCCTTGTCGGCAGCGTAGCTTATGGCCTCCGCCGCCTCGTGATCCTTCGAAACGTCGGTAAAGCGGCTGTCGGCCGAAGGCTCGCCGAAGTGAATCTCGACCTTGCTCAATGAGTAGTTCCAATAATCCGGATCCATAATGGTAGCCGTCCACTGCTTTTCAGAGCCGAGATAATAAATATTCATAAGCTTGACTAAGCCCTCAAATCCGTTGCTTATATCTATTACGCTCGCGGGGATCGTGATGCTTGTAAGCTCGCTCGCGGCCAGGAATGCGGGATACGCTATACCGGTAACTCCATCCGGAATGACGTAAGCTCCGCCCCTTGCGCACGGGAAAGCAATGAGCTTCTTCATATCCTTCGAGAAGAGCACTCCGTCAACAGAAGCGTAGTTTGCGTTATTCTTATCGACGTTTATTTCCTGCAGGCTACGGCAAGGCGAAAACGCTTCAGCATCTATCGTCTTAACGCTTTTCGGGATGGTGAGCGAGGCTTTTCCTCCCGGGACCAGGATAAGTCTGGTTTTATCCTTTGAGTAAAGCGCCCCATCAACAGAAGCGTAATTTGCGTTATTCTTATCGACGTTTATTTCCTGCAGACTTCGGCACTCTGCAAAATCCCATATGTCTATCTCCTCGAGGCTCGCCGGTATCGTAATGCTCGAAAGCTTTACTGCGTTCTCGAACACCCGGTAGCCTATATCCTTTACTCCATCGGGTATGGTAAAGGCGTCCGCCTTTCCACTCGGGAAAGCAACGATTTCGGTCATATCCTTTGTTACGACCACTCCGTCGACCGAGGCGTAAGTCTCATTATCCGGGGAAACGGTTATCTCCCTGAGCCCGTAGCAGCGCTCGAAGGCTTCGTCGTCGATCTCCTCCGCGCTTGCCGGTATGTTAACGCTCGTTAAGCTGTCGCATCCAGAGAACGCGCCGCCTGCGATTATCTTCACGCCCTCGGGAATTGTCACGCTCTTAAGGCCGTCACAATAGGCGAAGGTGCGGTAGCCTATATATGTTACGCCCTTGGGGATTGTTACGCCCTTAAGGCTTATGCAGCCCATAAAGGCCTCGTCGCCTATATACTTCAAGCTGTCCGGTAGGTTGACGCTTTTAAGCTTAGCGCAGCTCTCAAAGGCTCCGTCGCCGATGCTCGTTACGCTCTCGGGGAGAGCAATATCCGCAAGCTTTGCGCAGCCCTCAAAAGCCCCGTCTCCGATGCTCGTTACGCTCTCGGGAATATTGATGCTCTTCAGCGCCTTGCACGATGCAAAAGCGCGGTCTCCGATCCGCGATATGCTGTCGGGCAGCGTTATTTTTGTAATTTTACTGCGGTAAGCAAGATTATTGATATAAGTTACGCCTTCCGCGACGGTCACTTCCCCTTCCTTCATATAGGGGCAATGGATAAGCGTCTGTTTATTCTTAGAATAGAGCAGCCCGTCGATAGAGCAATAATTCTCATTCTCTTCCGCCACGTTTATTGCGGCAAGGCCCGTGCAGAAAGCAAATGCGTCTTCGCCGATCACGCTGACGTTGGCTCCGATATCTATGCTTTTAAGGCTTTTACAGCTATAAAACGCGTCTCGCTCGAGCGTAGTCAGGCTCTCCGGAAGTATGACGCCCGCAAGCTTACTGCAGTTATAAAACGCCATCTCCTTTATGGTTTTCGTGCCCTCCGGAACGGTCAGCCTGGCTTCATTCTGCGGGGGACATACGATTAGCTCCGCCAGATCCTTTGTAAAAAGCGCCCCGTCGATTGAAGCATAATTTTCGTTCGCGGCGTCCACCTCTATTTTTGAAAGCTTATAGCAGAGGAAAAAGGCTCTTTCGCCTATGCTCGTTACTCCCTTCGGGATCGTAATGCTCTCAAGCGCGGAGCAGCGCTCGAATGCGTTGTCGCCGATACTGGTCACGCTGTCCGGAACGGTAACGCCGGTGATCCCCGCGCATTCCAGGAAGGCCTCCGCCCTTATCGTTTTTACGCCGTTCGGAATCGCAAGCTCTCCCTGCTTACCCACGGGAACGCGTATAAGCTTTGCCATATCTTTTGTGTAAAGAGCCCCGTCTGTCGACGCATAGTTTTTATTATTCGGATCCACCGATATTTCCCTCAGCGCGGAGCAAACGTCAAAGGCGTTATCTGCTATGGCGGCCACGCTCTTGGGGATCGTTATTTTCGTCAGCATTTCGCAGAAGGATGCATATTCATCGTACGGGGTCCAGCCGATCAGGTTTTCGGCCGTAATCTCAGTTACGGGCTTACCGTCGATCTTTTCCGGGATAATCAGCTCGGAATATTTATTGTCCTCATCGAAGATCACCTGTATCTCCTCTTCCGCGGCGGCGGCGAAGCTTACCGCCGACAGCGTTAGCACCAGCGCGAGAATAATTGCTATCGTTTTTTTCATAGTGTCCCTCTCCTGTCATATTTTTTCTTACATGTTTTTGACTTCCTCCTTTTCCGATTTGTTCCATAAAAGTTCAAAAATTATTCATTTTTTTGCAAGAAAAATCCGGACAGCATCTGCCGTCCGGATTTTTGCGGTTGTCTTAGTATTTTCAGTCGAGGGTCTTTACTCCGTCGTCGGTGGTTTCCGTGGTATCGGTGAGCTCGGCGGCGTCGTCCTTGGCGACGACAAAGCCGTTCTCGTCGACCTCGACGCTGTCTCTCGCGGCACAGGTCTTGCAGAGCCTGGTGCGGCCGGCGGCTATGGCCTCGGCCACGGTGTTGGTATAGAGGGTGTCGGTATTGTTAAGATGCGAGCAGTCCTCGTGGGTGTGGTACACCTTGCCGAACTGGGTCCAGTAGACGTTGCCCTCGATGGTTTCGACGGCGGCGGCCTGCTCCTCCTGGCTTATCGGGTTATAATCGACGCTGGCGGCTCCGCCGATGAGGAGGGCGACGATGGCTGCGATAACGGCGATCGTCTTCGTCTTCTTATCGAGGTCCTTATTCGTGAGCATAATGATGATGATGGGGATGAAGGCGAAGCAGGCGACGATAACGCCGAGATTGTTCCAGAGCCAGAAGAGGGTGGGGTTTTTCTTTGACGCCGGCTTTATGTGATTCGCTTTCTTCCAGAGCTGGGAGCCGATGATAACGAATGCAAGGTCCAGAACAATAAGGATGATGAGGACCCAAAGGGTGGGAAGGAAGGTTATCTCGAGCTTGCCGAAAAGATAGAGGATAGCGAGCACCTCGCACACGATGGCGAGGAGCCAGAGGACGATGGCGCCGACGCGGTATCCGGTAGCGTTTCCTGCGGGCTTGGACTGGACGACCTGGGGCTTTGCGCCCGTACTTTCGGTCTGTACTATATTATGCGTTTTTTTCTCTGCCATTTTTTATTCCTCCACAATATTTAGGATGGTAGACCCATAATACCACGGCTTTCGGCAATTAACAACCTTTTTTTCTTATTTTATTGACCGGGGGGCAAAATGGGTTGTATAATAAGGAAAAAAGGAGGCGATCACTATGGATATATCTTCAATTCTCGGTTCTCTCGTATCTTCCGACAGCATTTCCGGCATAAGCTCCGCCGCAGGAGTCTCCGAGGGGGAGGCTAAAAGCGTTCTTACCTCGGCTCTTCCCGGCCTTCTAAACGGGGCTCTCGCCCAGTCTGAGGGCGCGGACACCGTTTCCGGCTTTGCCGGAGCTCTCACCCAGCACTCGGCTGACGACACCTCCGACCTCAAGGGCTTCCTCTCCGGAGTCGACCTCAAGGACGGGGCAAAGATAGTCGGACACCTGCTCGGCGGGAAGGAGGCCGACACCGTTGCCGCGGCGAGCGCCGCCTCCGGCGTAAGCGAGGCCGGCACGAGGGGTGTCCTCTCCGCCGCCGCTCCGCTCCTTATGAGCCTTCTCGGTCAGGAGACTCAGGCTCAGCAGAGCCAGAACTCCGGCCTTAACGTGACCGGAATAATCGGCTCCCTCCTCGGAAACGTGGACACGTCGAGCCTGCTTTTAGGCCTTCTCGGCGGCGGCAATCAGGCGGCAGCTCAGCAGTCCGCGCCCAACGTGCAGACTCTCGACGAAAAGCCGCAGCAGCAGTCAGGCGGCTTCCTCGGCGGCATTCTCGGAAGTCTCTTCGGCGGGAAGAAATAATTTTACGCTCTAAAAAATCTCACCCTTCGGAAAAAACCGGAGGGTGAGTTTTTTTCCTCTTTTTTCTAAGATAAAGCCGCCGCTTTGCGGGCAAGATAAGCAGACGGCAGCTATAAGAACACGGTTTTGACGGGCATCTTCCTTGCCTTGACGAAAAACTGCTCCGTCAAAACTGCAAGGCACCTCACAGCGAGTAATTTTCGCGGGATTTTTGTTCCGCGAAGCGCAGATGGGCTATCGCCCATCAAGCGACAAGGGGCAAAAAGCGCCGGAAAGGACCGCTGTGAGGCGTGTTCTTATAGCTGCCGTCTGCTTAGCGAAAAAAGGAGGCTTATCTGTGTTCAAAACTCACAGGGGCTCGGTGAGCGCAGCTGAGCTCATTGAGACCTTCGGTGGCTCGGCAGATCTGAAAAGCGAGGAGCTTCTTTTGGGCGGCTTTGCCGGAAAGGGCGTGACCCTTTTCTATTTGGACGGGCTGACCGACCCTCAGGCGATATCCGAGACAGTCGCAAAGCCGATGACAGACCCCGCCCGATTTCCGAAGGAGCTTATGCCCGCCGCCGCCCTCGAGCTTGCGCTTCGCGGCCTCGTCTATGGCATAGCGCCGGAAAAGAGGGAGAAAACGGGGGACGTGACGGAGGCCCTGCTCTCCGGCTCGTGCGCGGTAATTTTCGGGACCGAGGGCGCGGCTCTCACTTTTCCCGTTCCCGCTCAGGAGAAGCGGGCGGTCGACCTGCCGAAGGAGGAAAAGGTCATCAAGGGGCCGAAGGACGGCTTCGTCGAGACCCTTTCCGTAAACTCCGCCCTCGTAAGGCGAAAGCTCAAGACCCCGGCTCTCCGTTTCACGGAGCTGAAAGCCGGCGGCATATCGGGCACCGGGCTGTACCTCGTTTATATCGAGGGAAGGGCGCCGAAGGCTCTTGCGGACGAGGTGGCGCGCCGGCTCTCCGCGATAAAGGGCGACTGCGTCCTCTCCGCCGCCGCGATAACGGAGAATTTGCTCGAAGCTCCGGCCTCCCCGTTTCCGCGCGTGCTCGTGACCGAAAGGCCGGATAAATTCGCCCTGAATCTCGCTGAGGGCCGGGTCGGGATACTTGCCGACGGGCTGCCGATGGGCTTTCTCACGCCCGCGCCCTTTTCGCAGTTTATGAAGACGCCGGAGGACGACTCTGGCCATTGGATCTTCTCCTCGTTTCTGACCCTGCTTCGGTACTTCGCTTTTGTGATTTCCTCCCTCGCCCCGGCTCTGTACGTCGCCGTGGCTATGTACCACAGGGAGATCATACCCGTCCGCCTCATGCAGTCGATGGTGGACGCAAAGGCCTTCGTTCCCTTTCCGACGGCTCTCGAGGTCATCGGTATGCTCGCGGCCTTCGACCTTTTGCACGAGGCGGGGATACGCCTGCCCACGCCCATCGGGCAGACGGTCAGCATAATAGGCGGCCTCATTGTGGGTCAGAGCGCGGTAGAAGCTAAGGTCGTGAGCCCCGTCGTAGTCGTCGTCATCGCCTTTTCCGGCATCGCGGGCTACACTATGCCCGATCAGGATATGTACTCGGCGACACGCATCGTCCGCTTTACTCTGACGGCGGCGGCCGCCCTGATGGGCGTTTACGGCATCGCCCTCGGCGTATCCCTATGGATAGTTCATCTTGCGCACCTCGACTCGGTCGGCTTCCCCTATATGTCGCCCTTCGCGGGAAACGGTGGAAGGCATATACTCCGCGCGCTTCTGCGCTATCCGATGAAAAAGAAGCGGGAACGGGAGCCCGAGCTTTGGGAGGCCTATAAGCGATGAAAAGGTTATTTCTGCTGCTGCCCGCGCTTTTCCTGCTCGTCTCCTGCGGAAACGGCGCCTTTTTCCCGCCCTCGCGCGAAATTGAGGATATGAGCCTCGTCCGCGTCCTCGGTATAGACCTTGAGGACGGGAATATCAAGATAACGGGTCTCACGGCGGGGGGCGCGGAGAGCGAGAGCGCCGCCTTCTCCGGCTCGGGTGCGACGCTCGCTGAGGCGGTGGGGCTTCTCTCCCGCCTGCCTGCGGGAAAAAACGCCGTATTCTCCCACGCCGAGAGCGTGCTGATAGGCGAAGAGGCGGCGGAGCGGGTCATACCCGAGACGCTGGACTTCATCTCCCGGTCAAATGAGCTTCGCCTCGGGACAAGGCTCTTCATCGTCAGGGGCGACACCGCGGCGGGGCTGATTGACGAATGCGGCGGGGAGCTCGGCGACCTTCTCTCGCTTTTGGGCGAAAACTCGCCCTTTCTCGGGGTATATGCCTTCACGGCGGGGGAGTGCTCCGCCGCTCTCAAAAGAAACGGCGCCTGCCTTATAGAATGCGTCGAATTTGACGAGAGCGTCGCCCCCTGCGGCTTTGCCGCGATAAGGGGCGGAGAGCCAGCCCTCTTCCTCGATGGGCGCGCCTCCGAGGGGGCGGCGATAATAATGAACAGGCTGCAGAGCGTCGAAGTGAGCCTTTCGGGCCAGACCCTTATGCTGAACGGGGCGCAGACCCGCTTTATCCCGGTTTGCGGCTCGGACGGGAAGGTTGGAGCAAAGCTTCTCGTAAGCCTGACGGCGAGGCTCGCCGGCACGGACGGAAGGGCAAAACAGGGTAACGCGGATGAGGAGCTCGCCCTTTACGCGTGGGAAAATATCCGCCTTGCCCTCGAGGCCGCACGCGAGGTCGGCGCCGACCTCTACGATATCCGCGGCTCGCTGATGGAGGCAAAGCCCCTCTCCGCAGGGGCTTTCACCGGCTTTTTTATGCCCTCTGCGGAGATAGAGTGGTCGGTCTCCGCGATAATAACGGGCTCGTTCGATTTAAGAAAGGGGGCTGAAAGCAATGCGGGATAAAGTAAGCTCGCGTCAGCTCGGGATAATGGTCTTCCTCAGCCTGCTCTCACCGATAGTCCGCTTACTTCCCGTCTCGTCCCTCGCGCTTGCGGGGCGGGCGGCGTGGCTCTCGCCCCTGCCCGCCGGGGTAGCCGCCTGCCTTTTCGCACTCCTGACGAACATGCTCGCGGGGAAGCTCAAGCCGCAGGGCGGCGACCTTCTCAGGTGCTCTTTAGGCCGCTTTTGGGGCGGAACTTTTTCCGCCGTCTTCGCTCTCTGGCTCGTATTCTACTCCGGGATAGTGCTGCGCGTCTCCGCAGAGCGGCTTGTCAGCGTTCTCTATCCCGAGGCCTCGCCCGCGATATTCATAATTGCGACCTCCGTCGCCCTCCTCGCCCCGCTAACGATGGGCGTAAGGACACTCTACCGGGCGGGTGAGCTCGCCCTTCCCCTGATTATGGGCTGCCTTATTTTCGTCCTCGTATTCTCGGTAAAGGAGATAAGGCTCAGATACCTTCTCCCCGTCGGACTTGAGGACGCGGGAGCGGCGGCTCTCGGCTCACTTCCGGTAATGGAGATTTTCGCGCTTTGGTCGTACTATCTCCTGCTCTCCCCCGCTGTTACCGATGGGGAGAGACTCGGGCGGGAGAGCGTCAAGTGGCTGGCTCTCGCAGCCCTCTGCGCCCTTCTCCTCGGGCTCATCACGATAGGCTCGCTCTCTCCCGAGCTCTGCGCCGGGTTTTTGAGCCCAGCCCTCGCCGTAGTGCGGAATATCAGCGTATTCGGTACGGACGCGAGGGTGGACTCCGTCATCGTCGCGATTTGGGTCATCACAGACTTTGCCCTCGTCGCCTCGCTTCTCGGCATAGCCTCCCGCCTCCTCCGCGGCCTTGCGCCGGGAAAATCGAAAGTCCTCGTTCCCCCCGCGGAGTGCGCCGCAGTCGCGGCTGTCGCCTTTCTCATATCCCCGACGGCCGAGGGGGCTGCGCGCTGGTCGGAGAAGCTCGCGCCTCTCGTTAATTCCGCGCTCTGCGGGATCCTGCTGCCGCTTATTCTGATCATCGGCCTGATTAGAAAAAATTCCCGGTAATAAAAAGCCTCCTTCCCCGTAAACTAAAGGCAAGAGGTGGTAATATGAACAAAAAAAGGCTTATTCCCGCGATAATCGCGGTATTTATCATAAATATTATAATAATTTCTCTCTTTTCATCAGCAAGCGCGGCGAGCTGCCGCCGCGGCTCTACGGGGAGCACTGTGCGCGAGATTCAGACTCGCCTTAAAAACTGGGGCTATTACAGCGGCACGGTCGACGGTATTTACGGCTCGGGAACGGAGGCGGCGGTCAAGAAGTTTCAGCAGAAGAACGGGCTGACGGCGGACGGTATAGCAGGGCCCGCGACCCTTTCCGCCCTTGGCATAAGCAGCGGAGGCACGGGCAAAAGCGAAAACGACGTCGCCCTCCTTGCCCGCCTCATCTCCGCAGAGGCGAGGGGCGAGCCGTACTCCGGCCAGGTCGCCGTGGGCGCCGTTGTGCTGAACAGGATAAAGCACCCCTCGTTTCCCTCGACGCTCTCCGGCGTGATATATCAGAAGGGCGCCTTCTCCTGCCTTGAGGACGGGCAGTTTTACAAGCCCGTTTCCGACTCGGCCTACCGCGCCGCCCGCGACGCGCTTAACGGCTGGGACCCCTCCGGCGGGGCGATCTACTACTTTAACCCCTCAACGGCGACGAGCAGGTGGATCTGGTCCAGGCCGGTGATCGTGGTGATCGGAAGTCATCGGTTTTGCTCATAAATGGGCTTTTTTTGCATTAAGATGCAACTGCTTTAATACTGCAATGACCTCATCCACCGCGCAAGCGCGGTCCCCCTTCCCCCAAGGGGAAGGCTATTAAATGAGTCCGCCAAGGGCGGACAACAATTCAGAAGGCTTCCCCTTCGGGGAAGCTGTCACGAAGTGACTGATGAGGTTCTATCGTCTATCTCCCACGCAGCGACGCGAGAATTCATAATTCGAGCCTCCGCGGATATAGACGCAATGCCATTCGTCTTTAGCCGAGTAAAAAATGCTGTGCTGCCAGGTTTAATGGGGGTCCAGGGGGCGTCTGGGCGAAGCCCCCTGGTCTGTTTCTCTCTTTTTGGTACTTTTTCTCTCTTTGCAGACTGCAAAGAGAGAAAAATGTACATTTATTAAACTTATAAGAAATAAAGCGGTTACATCTTAATGAGCAAGCCCTCGCATTGCAAATGCGAAAAAATAAACTGTTGCCAAATAGCAAAATATAATTTATAATAATAAAAGCCCTCCGCCATTCTGAGCGGAGTGGAACCGCACTAATCGGGGAGATAGCGGTGCCCTGTAGCCCGCAATCCGCTACAGCGGGGATGAATCCCTGCCCCCGGTGGCGTTATGTGTCGTCTGCCTTTTCTGAGAAGCGTTGATGAGCCGGTCCCGCGCAACGGGACCCTGTGAACCGTGTCAGGCGGGGAACCGAGCAGCACTAAGCAGGTTTTCCCGTGTGCCGCGGGCCTGCCGGCTTTGAGCTTTGAGGATCAGTAACGGGTGTATGGCTCCATCAAAGGCAGGTGTGCGGTTCCACTCTGTTCAGAATTCCGGAGGTTATTTTTTGGGAGGCGCTAGTATGTATCAGGCTCTATACCGCAAATACCGTCCCCTCCGCTTTGAAGACGTGGTGGGTCAGGAGCATATAACGACGACCCTCCGCCGCCAGGTGGAGACGGGGCGCACCTCCCACGCCTACCTCTTCGTCGGCTCGAGAGGCACCGGCAAGACCACCTGCGCCAAGATCCTCTCCCGCGCGATAAACTGCGAAAACCCCGTTGGCGGCGAGCCCTGCAACGAGTGCCCCGCATGCCGCGGCATACTCTCCGGCTCCATCCTCGACGTGGTCGAGATCGACGCCGCCTCCAATAACGGAGTCGACAACGTCCGCGCTATACGCGACGAGGCCATCTACTCCCCCGCGTCTGTGCGAAAAAGGGTTTACATAATCGATGAGGTGCACATGCTCTCCGTGCCCGCGTTCAACGCGCTTTTAAAAATACTTGAGGAGCCGCCGGAGCATCTCGTCTTTATTCTGGCGACTACCGAGCTTCAGAAAATACCCGCAACGATACTTTCGCGCTGCCAGCGGTTTTCCTTCCGCAGGCTTGGCGCGAGGGATATCGAGGGCAGGATAAAATACGTGGCGAAGGCCGAGGGGCTCACGATAACGGACGGGGCCGCCGCCCTTCTCGCCCGCCTCGGAGAGGGCGCGATGCGCGACTCCCTCTCCCTTCTCGACCAGTGCCTCGGGCGCGGCGAGATCACCGAGGAGCTTGTGCTCACCTCCGTCGGCCTTACCGGTGCAAGCACCGCCGCCGGGCTATGGCGGGCAGTTAAGCAAGGCGACGCCGCCTCAGCCCTCGAGGTTTTCGAGGGGGCGTATCTCAGCGGCACGGAGCCGACGCCCATACTCTCGTCCCTTCTCACGGTTTTAAGGGATATGCTGATACTCTCCGTTGCCCCGAAGGGCTCGGAGTCCCTTCTCTCCGGCTCGCTCAGCTCATCCGAACTCCGCGCACTCTCCACGGGAGCCGACCGCGCGACTATGACACGAGCGGCGAAAACGCTTCAGGAGGCTGTCAGCGACCTTTCAACGGCGCGAGATCAGCGCACCGCCGCCGAGCTCGCACTTATAAGCCTTGCCGGTCTTTTCTCCGGCGAGGAGGCAGAGCCCGCGGAAAAACCCGCAAGACCGGCGGCGGCGATATCCAAGCCCGCGCCCGCGCCAAAGGCGGCGCCCGAGCCTGCACCTGAGCCCAAACCGGAGCACAAGCCCGAGCCTGTACCTGAGTTTAAGCCTGAACCGAAGCCTGAGCTAAAACCGGAGCCGAAGCCGATATCACAAGAAAAAACGGAGGCTCCCGCCCCCGCGCCTTCCGGCGACTGGTGGCAGAGGGTGCTTGCTTCAGAGGAGATTAGGGGGCTCATCTCATATATGTTCCTTTCGGACAGCGCGAATTTCCGCGTGAGCCTTGATGGCGACAGGGTCACTCTCCGCTCGACGAATCCGATGGCGACCTTGCTCGCCGACACGACGGATACGAAGGCGGCGATCGCCGAGGTGGCCTCGCGCATACTCGGCAGAAGGGTCTCGGTCAGGATAACCGAGGCGGCGGACGAGCCGCCCGCTGCAGAGGACAAGCTCGACAGTCTATTAAAATTCGGAAACGTAACGATAAAATAAGGAGGACATTAAAATGGCAAAAGGCGGATTTAACGGCGGCAGAATGAGCGGCGGAATGAATATGAATATGATAAAGCAGGCTCAGAAGATGCGGGAGGAGATGCTGAGGCGTCAGCAGGAGGTCGAGGAGAAGGAGTTCTCTGCCTCGGCAGGCGGCGGTATGGTCACCGCTAAGGTGAACGGGAAGCGCGAGCTCGTCGCTCTTGAGATCGACGCCGACGCCGTAATCGAGGCTGAGGTCCCCGAGGACGTCGAGATGCTTCAGGACGCGATCATCGCCGCTATAAACGAGGCGATGAAAAAAGCGGCCGAAGAGATGAGCGGCACGATGGCGAAGCTCACAGGCGGGCTCAATCTGGGATTTTGAGTTTTCTTATGCTCCTGAACGCGGGATTTTTTTTGCATTAAGATGATACCGCATTATTCTTTATAAGTTTAATAAACGTACATTTTTCTCTCTTTGCCGTCTGCAAAGAGAGAAAAAGTACCAAAAAGAGAGAAACAGACCAGGGGGCTTCGCCCAGACGCCCCCTGGACCCCCACGAAACTTGAAAGCACAGCAATTTTTACTCGGCTAAAATCGAATGGCATAGCTCCTATTTCCGCGGAGGCTCGAATTATGAATTCTCGCGCCGCTCCGTGGACAGTTAAACGAAGCAACGCGAGGCGTGAGCCGAGCAAATGCGGACGGCGTCGCTGTGCCTTTCGATTAAGTCATAAGTAAAAATTGCTGTGCTTTCAATCTTAGGAGGGGGGTCAAGGGGGGGGTCTGGGCGAAGCCCCCCTTGCGCCTTTTCTCTCTTTGGTTCTTTCTCTCTTTTCGGCGACCGAAAAGAGAGAAACGAACACTTCCCTTGCTTTCAAGCAAGAATAGCTTTATATTCTCTCTTTAAGTATCCTCTCGACCTCTGCGAGCTCTTCGGGTCTGTTCACCCCTATGAGCTCCGGGCCCATATCCTGCACGCTGACGGAGACCCTGTCGCCGCGCTCCCGCATTATGTACGGCACGTCGGTCAGATAGTATTCGCCCTGGGCGTTATCCGTTTTCACAAGCTTCAGCGCGGAGAAGAGCTTTTCCGCATTAAAAACGTAGATACCGGAGTTATATTCGCGTATCTCCCGCTCCTCCGGGGTGCAGTCCTTTTCCTCGACGATGGCGACAAACCCGCCCTCCGCCGTGCGCTTTACCCTGCCGAGGCCGGGCATAGGATGATTTGAGGCTCCGGCGAGGACGGTGCAGTCGCTCCCCGACGCCCTGTGCGCCCTGCAAAGCCCCTCGAGCGTTTCCCGCGTTATGAGCGGGGTATCGCCGCAGCAGACGAGGACGTCGCCGGAAAAGCCCTCAAGAGCCTCGCGGGCGGAGGCGACGGCGTGACCGGTACCCTTCTGCTCCGCCTGAACGGCAAAGGTGCGTTCGGGATAGGCATCTATGACCTTCTCGCGCTTATATCCGACTACGATAACGGCGTCCTGAGGGTTTTCGACCGGAAGCGCCTCGAGCACGTAGCCGAGAAGCGGCCTGCCGAGAGCCTCGCGCATTACCTTCGGAAGGTCGGAATCCTCAGAGTGCATTCTTTTTCCCTTGCCCGCGGCAAGGACTATTGCCTTTAAATTTTCCATAATCTTATTCTCCCGTACAAACGAAGGCGTGCCAGCCCTCGACGTTATAGCGTTCTTCTATCTTAAAGCCCGCCGCTCTGAGCGCGGACTCCACCTCGGCCTCTCTGCCCTCGATTATGCCCGAGGTTATAAAGACGCCGCCGGGGGCGGTGAGCTCCCGCGCCTTCTTCGATATGCCGATTATCACGTCCGCCACGATATTCGCCGTTACTATCTCGAACTTCTCCCCGCGAAGTCGGCGGGCAAGGTCGGAGTCGGCGGTGACGTCGCCCGCGAAGGCGCTGAGCCTGTCGGCGCCGATGCCGTTCAGCGCGGCGTTCTCCATCACTACGGGCGGCGCTTTCTCGTCGATATCAACGCCGATCGCCCGATCGCAGCCCAAGAGAAGGGCGGCGATAGCGAGGATGCCGCTCCCGCAGCCGAGGTCAAGCACTCTTTTGCCCGCGCCCGAGTATTTTTGAAGCGCCAGAAGGCACATCCGCGTCGTGGGGTGGGCGCCCGTGCCGAAGATGAGGCCGGGGTCGAGCCTGAGCGCCGCCCTGTCGCCGCAGTCCTCCGGTATGGGAAGCCAGCTCGGCACGATCACGAGCCTTTCGCCGACGGTGATGGGCTTATAGTATTCCTTCCAGTTGTTCTCCCAATCCTCGTCCTTAACGGGGACTACGGAAAACTCCTTATCCGGCATCGCGCTCTCGAGCCTTTTGAGCTCGGCCTTGCCACCCTCAGTGTCCTCAAGATAGAACTTCACCCGGCTGACGCCGCGGATGGACGCGGCAAAGTCCTCGTCCACGTAATCCCAGTATTTGCGGTTATCCTCCAAAAAGCGGCGGATCTCCTCCTCGTCCTCGGTTATGAGGCCGTCCACCCCGAGGGCTATTAGCCTTGCGGTAAGAGCCTCAAGCTCGGAGTGCGAGGTGTTCAGCGTTATTTCAAGCCAGCGCATAAAAGCCTCCAATCAAGCTGTCGGTAAAATCTTCAAGATACGTCGTCGCGGTCACGGCGGCGATATAGCGGCCGCGCTTTATAAACACGGTGAGCTGGTAAACGGCGAGCGTGTCGCCCCTTTCTGACACTCTCTCCGCCGCTAATCTCAGCGCGGGATACTCCGCCCCGGCAAAGCTCAGGGTCTCGATCGCGCTCCCGGTAAGCTCGAGCCCCGCTTCCTCAAAGGCGGCGGTGGCGAGCGTTTTCGCGGCGGCGGCGTAATTCTCAGCCGTTGCCTCTGCGCCCACGCCGGAGACGGTGACGCTTATCTCCCACTCACCGCCCTCGGCGGCGGCAGTCAGTACGCGGACGGACTGCCCCTGTCCGGGTATTTCTGCGGCATTTGCCGAAAAATCTGCCTCAAGCTCGGCTCCGATGCCGAACCATAAGTTTTCATACCTATTATCGCTCAAGGCGCCGAAAAGCTCCTCCGTCCCCTCCGGCTCGGGATTTTTCTCGGGGGCTTTCGCGGGCTCGGGCGCAATCACCGGAGCCGTCTCCGGCTCAGATACTGGCGCGGGCTCTGCGGCACAGGCGGAAAGGCAGAAGGCAAGGGTCAGCAGCGCTATTAAGTAATATTTCATTCACTCATCACTTTCAACCTATTTATACCGATATTATACCACATTATAGCAAAAACCCGACTCCATAGGAATCGGGTTTTTTAATAAAAATTCGGAAAATCAGCCGAAAACCTTGAGCATGAAGCCGGCGGCGATGGCGGAGCCGATAACTCCCGCCACGTTCGGGCCCATGGCGTGCATCAGAAGGAAGTTCGAGGGGTTGGCCTTCTGACCCACCATCTGGCTGACGCGGGCCGCCATAGGCACGGCGGAAACTCCGGCGGAGCCGATGAGCGGGTTGATCTTGCCGCCCGAGAGCTTATACATAAGCTTGCCGACAAGGAGGCCGCCCACGGTTGAGAAGCAGAAGGCGATAAGGCCGAGCACGATTATGTAAAGCGTCTGCGGGTTGAGGAAGCGGGAGGCCACGGTAGTGGCGCCGACGGAGATACCAAGGAAGAGAGTGACGATATTCATCAGAGCGTT
>ONTN01000019.1 GCA_900320765.1 uncultured Eubacteriales bacterium | reverse complement strand
ATTCAGCTCTACACGATAAACGCCATCGACCTCGCTCTTCAGGTCGGTATGGGCAAGCGTACCAACACCATTCTTCAGTCCGCATTCTTCACCCTCGCCAAGGTGCTCCCGCAGGAGGACGCCATCCGCTATATGAAGGACGCCGCCACGAAGTCCTACATGAAGAAGGGCCAGGACGTCGTCGATATGAACCACAAGGCTATCGACGCCGGCGCCACCGCATTCCGCAAGGTTGAGATCCCCGCAGACTGGGCTGAGGCTGTCGATACTTCCGAGGCTCCCGCTCTTGAGGGCCGCGCCGCTCTCGTAAAGCAGGTCCGCAACATTATGGAGCCCGTGGGCAAGATGGACGGAGATTCCCTCCCCGTATCCGCCTTCCTCGATCACGTGGACGGTCAGTTCGAGCAGGGCGCTTCCGCCTATGAGAAGCGCGGCGTCGCCGTTTCCGTTCCTCATTGGGACGAGACGAAGTGCATCCAGTGCAACAACTGCGCTTACGTCTGCCCGCACGCCACCATCCGTCCCTTCGCTCTCACCGAGGCTGAGGCCGCTGCCGCTCCCGAGTCCGCAAGGCTCATCCCCATCAAGGCCGGCAAGGGCAAGGGCGTTTACACCTACACTATGGCCGTTTCCCCGCTCGACTGCATGGGCTGCGGCGTCTGCATCGGCCAGTGCCCGACCGGCGCTCTCACCATGGTGCCGCAGGAGGACGAGGCCACACAGCAGCAGGTCTTCGATTACTGTGTAGCCAAGGTCGCCGAGAAGGAAGATATGATCGACGGCACCGTTAAGGGCAGCCAGTTCCGCAAGCCCCTCCTCGAGTTCTCCGGCTCCTGCGCCGGCTGCGCCGAGACCAGCTACGCGAGACTTGTCACCCAGCTCTTCGGCGACAGGATGTATATCTCCAACGCCACCGGATGCTCCTCCATCTGGGGCGGCCCGGCCGCGACGAGCCCCTACACCGTCAATAAGGACGGCCACGGCCCCGCATGGTCCAACTCCCTATTCGAGGATAACGCCGAGCACGGCCTCGGCATGTACCTCGGCCAGAACGCCATCCGCAACAGCCTCGAGCAGCTTCTCGACGAGATAGCCGCCTGCGACTGCGCCTCCGACGCTCTCAAGGCCGCCATCGCCCTCTGGAAAGAGACGAAGGCCGACGGCGAGAAGAACAAGGCCGCTACCGCCGCCCTTGTAGCCGAGCTTGAAGCTAACGGCTCCGACAAGGCGAAGGAAGTCCTTGCGAAGAAGGAATACCTCACCAAGAAGTCCGTTTGGATCTTCGGCGGCGACGGATGGGCTTACGATATCGGCTTCGGCGGCGTCGACCACGTCCTCGCCTCCGGCAACGACGTAAACGTCTTCGTATTCGACACAGAGGTTTATTCCAACACCGGCGGACAGGCCTCCAAGGCCTCCAACATCGGCCAGGTCGCTCAGTTTGCGGCTGCCGGCAAGGAGATCAAGAAGAAGAGCCTCGCCGAGATCGCCATGAGCTACGGCTACATCTACGTCGCTCAGGTCGCCATGGGCGCCAACCCCGCTCAGACCATCAAGGCCATCCAGGAGGCCGAGGCCTATCCCGGACCCTCCCTCATCATCGGCTACGCCCCCTGCGAGATGCACTCCATCAAGGGCGGCATGATAAACTGCCAGAAGGAAATGAAGAAGGCTGTCGAGTGCGGCTATTGGAACAACTTCCGCTTCAACCCCGCCGCTCCCGCAGGCAAGAAGTTCTCCCTCGACTCCAAGGAGCCCGCAGGCGGCTATCAGGAGTTCCTGATGAACGAGGCCCGCTACTCCAGACTGACCCGTGAGTTCCCGGATCGCGCCGCCGTCCTCTTCCAGAAGAACGAGGATACCGCGAAGGAGCGTTACGAGCACCTGAAGAAGCTCGTCTCCCTCTACAACGAGTAATCCCGAGAAAACGCATAACGAAGCTCCCCGACGATAAGCCGGGGAGCTTTTTTGCCAATACACTCTGTTTTTGGTAATACCCGGACAGGACTTGACATTCAATAATTGAAAAGTATATAATAGTGGAACATTTGATAAAGGCACTTAGCTGCTTAATGGAGGTGCAGGGATGAAAACTATTACACGCAGGGTCTTCGCGCTTTTTATAGCGGTTACCCTCTGCGCGGGCGTTCTCATATTCAGCGCGAGCGCTGATGGAGATGCGTTCAGGATCAAGGAGACGGAAGCCACCTTCTCCAACTTTAAGGCGGCGATGGACGCCGCACAGGATGGACAGACAGTCGAGCTTCTTGATGACGCGGAATATCATGGAGGCTATGACGCCAGAGTTGAGCTGTCTGACGGGAGAGCCGTTACTTTAGATTTGCGCGGGAAAACGCTGAGCGGAGATATAACTATCGAAATTTCAAACGGCGATCTTATAATTACAAGCTCGGTAACTGAGGGCGGAAAGTTGTGCAGCACGGGGGGATTTACCGCTTCCGGAGAAAACGCAGGCTTTATTATCAAGAAGGGTGTGAGCATTGAAAAAACCGGCGGGTCTTCGATTTTTGTTTCCGGTAAAGCACATTTTGAATGTGCCGGCGATATTTTGACTTCAAGCTCATATTTATCGAACGCGGTTCAAGTCGTCGGCATAGGCACGACGGCCGATTTTACCGGAGGAAGCATAAAATGGACGGGATCATCAGGCAGCAGCTCGGGATACGACGGTACTGCCCTGACGATCTACGACGGCGCTGAAGTCACACTGTCCGGCAGCCTTGTTATTGAGGGCAGAACAGGAATAGACATTTGCGGAAGCAAGCTTACAATAAACGAAGGCGTAACCGTCCGCGGCACGGAGTCGGTCTATTCCGGCAAATACAGAGGCGGCTGCCCGTTTACCGCCTGCGGAGGAGCCGGACTTTATATCTCATCATATTACAGTAAACCATGCGAGGTCATTATTAACGGCGGCACCTTCGAGGGAGCGGCCGCGCTCGGTATATCCAACGTAAACCGCCACTCCGAGGAGCAGGAGAGCGTGGTATCCGTTACTGTAAATAACGGCACCTTCATAGGCAAAGCCGGAACAACTCCTGCAAAGGCGATTTATACTGACGAGGAATATCCCACGTCCATTAAGCCCGTTATCCATAACGGCGTTTTTGTCGATCCCGCGAAGGATTACACAGCTTATCCTTTTAGAGCCGATCCCGAAAAGATCTGCGTCGATTTGGATGAAAACGGAAAATATACCTTCGGCGATCCGGTCGTCCTTGCGGATTCTCTTACGCTGACCGCCGACCGGGATACGATATACACTAATTCAGAGCCCGGCGAGACCGTGCTTACGCTCTCGTTTGAGCCGGCTGACGCCGAGCTCGGAAAAATAGAATGGACGCAGGAGGGCGAGGGCAAAGTGGAGCTTTCCGCTCTTACCAAGAACAGCGCAGGAAGCGGCAGCGGAACGGACGAAGGAGAAGAGAGCGCAGAGCCTGTTACGATAACGGCCAAGGCTGTCAGCGACGGAGAGGTCACAATAACGGCTACCGATCCCAATAGCGGAAAAAGCGCCTCGGCTACGATTACTGTTTCTACTGTGATAGCTCCGCCGCCTCCTCCGGCGCCGGTCGATCCTACCCCTGACCCTGTAGAGGAACCGACCGAGGAGCCTGCCGAGGAACCCACCGAGGAACCCACCGAGGAACCCGCCGAGGAGCCCGCCGAGGAGCCCGCCGAGGAGCCCGCTGAGGAACCGGCAGAGGAGCCGACTGAGGAGCCTGCCGAGGAACCGGCAGAGGAGCCTGCCGAGGAACCTGCTGAGGAAGAAACGATAGACGATGAAGAAACTGCTCTTGACGATATCCCCGACACCGGAGATAATAAGCTCACGGCTCTTTGGATAGCGGTTGCTGCATTTGCTGCCTGCGGACTTATACTTGTGTTCGCGCTTAAGAGCAAAAAGGAGTAATAGAATCTCCCCGACGATAAGTCGGGGAGATTTTTTGCGACCTCATCAGTCATGCCCGCCTTCGGCGGACTCATCTAAAAGCCTTCCCCTTCGGGGAAGGTGGCTCGGCGAAGCCGAGACGGATGAGGTTTTACCGTTTATTATCTTCGCTTTACTGCTTCGTTATACAGAACGCTTTTTGCAATACCGCAGCGGGCGGATATCTCCTTCGCGGCGAGCTTGAGGGGAACGCCCTTTTCAGTTTCCGCGAGTACTAAACCGACGGCTTCGTCGAGGCTTATCTCGGGGGCGCTGTCCTCCTTCGCGCCCTCTACCACGAGGACGAACTCGCCTCTGGGCTCGGCCTCAGAGTACAAGAGCGCGGCCTCGCCGAGGCTAACGCGGATTACCTCCTCATGTATCTTCGTTAGCTCGCGAACGAGGGAAATTCGCCTGTCGGCGCCGAAGGAATCACAGAGGTCGGAGAGGGTCTTTCTCAGTTTGTGCGGCGCTTCGTAGAAGATCATCGTCCGCTTTTCACCGGAGAGGCTCTGCAGCTGTTCGCGCCTCTCCTTGTTCCCGACCGGGAGAAAGCCCTCAAAGGTGAAGCGCCCCGTCGGAAGTCCGGAGACGGCAAGTGCTGAGGGGGCGGCGCAGGGGCCGGGGATAACGCTGACTGGTACTCCGTTTTCGGCGCAGAGCCTTACTATATCTTCGCCCGGGTCAGATATCGCGGGCATACCGGCGTCTGTCACGAGTGCGCAGCTCTCGCCGGCGAGCAGCCGCTCAATCAGCCGCGCTCCGCTCTCGCCCTTGTTATGCTCGTAATAGCTGACGAGCGGCTTTTTTATCCCGAAGTGATTTAGAAGCTTCAGACTTACCCTCGTATCCTCAGCGGCGATAAAGTCGACGGATGCGAGAGTCTCGGCTGCTCTGGGGGAGAGATCACCGAGGTTTCCAATGGGCGTGCCCACGAGATAAAGAGTTCCTGCCATTATTTTGTCTCCCAGTGATATATTTTTTTCGTCTCTTCGGTATCTGTACCGTCCGCGTTTTTCAGAATCAGGGTCGGCTCGGCGACAAGGCCGGGCTTGCCGAGCTTCGCCGCCTCGACGAGGACGAGAGACGGGGCTGCGTCCGCTCTCGCCTGAACGAGACGTAATCTCTTCGGCTCAAGCCTTGCCTCGGAGAGGCGGCAGATAAGCTCCGCCATTCGGGAGGCCGGATAGACGATATAAAAGCGTCCGCTCTGCCCCAAAAGAGCGGCGGCGGAGGCGGCAAGCTCTGGAAGGGAGCAGTTTACCTCGACCCGGCGCATATCGCGCTCGGCGCTCGGGCTGCGTCCGCCTGTAAGCGGGAAGTAGGGCGGATTCGTTATGATAAAATCAAAGCGGCCGACTTTCGACTCGCGAAGCCCGCGCAGATCCTCGGCAAATACGGTGGCTCGGGCGGAAAAGCCGTTCAGGTCTAAATTCTCGCGGCTGAGCTCAGCCGCCTCGGGGTCAATTTCGCAGAGCGACATCCTCAGCGACGGGAGGCGATGCATCAGAAGAACGGAGAGCACCCCGCTTCCGCTGCCCATATCGAGGCCGGAGGCGCAGGCGGAGGGACGCGCGAAGTCCGCCAGCAGCACGCTGTCAGTAGAGAGGGGCTGAGCCGCCCGCGATTCATACAGTTTAGGCCCGCCGGGCCATAGCTCTAAACTGTTCACTCTCCCGCCTCCCCTCGTTTTTCCTATATTATACCAAATCGGCAGGCTATCGCAACTAAAAAATATCCCCCGCCTCCTGGCGGGGGATATTTTTATTTTGATTTGATTACGCCTCGGAGATGGCTCCTACGGGGCAGGCCTCTTCGCAAGCGCCGCAATCGACGCAGAGATCGGGATCTACCATGTAGTGCTCATCACCCATGTCTATGGCGCTGCAGGGGCAAGCAGCCGCGCAGGAGCCGCAGCTGAGGCAATCGTCACTGATAATTCTCGGCATAATTATGTACCTCCTATAAAAATAATTGTGCTGAGTTCCCTCTTCACAAGGCCATTGTAACACCGGGAACACAAAAATCAAGACCTTTTGCAAAAAATTAATAGTGTCTAACTAAAATTCGTCACTTTTCGCCTTCCCAAAGATGTTTTGTTAAAATCAAATGATAAAAAATCGAGAAAAAATCAGATATAGTGAGAAAATCGAAGAAAAACGAAGCTAAACCAAAATTCACTCCCGCTAAAGGTCAAAGAAGGTCAAAACCGAACCTTGATAAAAATTAGCACTCGCGATATTATAGTGCCAGAAGGTCAGAGAAAGTCAAAGTCAAACAGAAGCACGAAGGAGATGGGGTAATGGGCATAAGCGATACGATAGCGGATTTTATAAACGAGCTTTTGAGAGACGAGAGCTCGGCGGAGGTGCAGAGAGCGGAGCTCGCTTCGAGATTCAACTGCGTACCGAGCCAGATAAACTACGTTATATCCACGAGGTTTTCCCCAGAGAGGGGCTATATAGTCGAATCGAGGAGAGGCGGCGGAGGATATATCAGGATAATCAGGGTCAGGCCGGACCCGGGCGACGTTCTTATGCACACGGTGAACGCCGTGGGCAATGAGACCGACTTGAGAACGGCGGGAGCTCTGATATCAAACGCGGTCAGCGCCGGCGCGGTATCCGAGGGGGCGGCGAGGCTCATACTCGCGGCTGTCGGAGACGCGGCCTTAAGACCCGTGCGTCCCGAGGAGAGGGACGCGGCGAGAGCTTCGATCCTGAAACAGATGCTTTTAAGGATTATAAATCAATAAAAAAGGAGAGAATTAAAATGAAGTGCACGAATTGCGGAATGAATAACGCGACCTGTCATTACAGATACAATATCAACGGCAAGGTGACCGAGGCTCATCTCTGCCCGGACTGCGCGGCAAAGATGGAGGGAAAGGCAGACGGCTTTGACTTTAACGAGGCTTTCGAGAGCTTTGACAGAATGTTCGACGATATGTGGTCCGGCTTCTTCACAAGGCCGCTCTTCGGCTCCTTCGGCTTCGGCGTTCCGGCTCTTATGACCGCGCCCGCGAGAGAGAAGAAGGAGACGGCTGAGGCTAAGACCGAGGAGAAGAAAACCGGGGGGCTCGACCCTGAGCTTTCAAAGCGCCGCGAGATAAATGCTCTTCGTGAGGAACTCAGCACAGCCGTTAAGGAAGAGAATTTTGAAAAGGCGATCGAGCTCAGAGATAAGCTCAGAGAGCTTGAGAAATAAAAAAACGGATATTTTAAGAAAAGAAGGTGAATGATTATGAGGTCTGAGGACAGATTTACCGAGAGAGCGAAGAACGTATTCAGTCTCGCGCATGAGGCGGCGGCGACTATGGGTCACGGCTACGTCGGCTCGGAGCATATACTGCTCGGAATACTGAGGGATAACGGAGGAGCGGCTGCCAAGGCATTGAGAATGAGCGGGATAGACGCGGAGCTTATCAGCGACGCCATAGAGAAATACGTAGGAAGAGGAGAGAGCGGCTCAACGACCGTACAGGGGCTCACGCCCCGCGCAAAGCGGATCATAGAGCTCGCCTATTCCGAGGCGGAGCGCCTCGGTCACGGCTTCGTCGGCACGGAGCACCTGCTTATGGGAATACTCAGAGAGAGGGACAGCGTGGCCTCAAGGCTCATAACCTCGCTCGGCGCGGACGCGAACAAGCTATACACCGATATGATAAAGCTCTTCCCCGCGGAAAGCGGAAAGGCGGCTGAGCCCGTCAGAACGGCGGGCGGGGAGGAGACGAAGACTCTCGACCAGTACAGCCGCGATCTTACGAAGCTTGCCCGCGAGGGAAAGCTTGACCCCGTTATCGGCAGGGAGGACGAGGTGCAGAGGGTAATTCAGATACTCTCGCGCCGGACGAAGAACAACCCCGTGCTCATAGGCGAGCCGGGCGTCGGCAAGACGGCGATAGCCGAGGGTCTCGCCCAGCGGATAGTCGCGGGCGACGTTCCCGAGGATCTGAGGGATAAGAGGGTCGTATCCCTCGACCTCACAGGAATGGTAGCCGGAACGAAATACCGCGGCGACTTCGAGGAGCGCATCAAAAACGCGATGGACGAGGTCAAGAAGGCGGGCGACGTGATACTCTTCATCGACGAGCTTCATACGATAATCGGAGCGGGAGCGGCGGAGGGCGCGATCGACGCCTCGAAGATCGACGCCTCGAATATCTTAAAGCCCGCCCTCTCAAGAGGCGAGATACAGGTCATCGGCGCGACTACGATAAACGAGTACCGCAAGCATATAGAAAAGGACGCCGCACTCGAGCGCCGCTTCCAGCCGGTGCAGGTGGATGAGCCGACGGGGGCTGAGAGCGTCGAGATACTGAGGGGGCTCAGGGACAAGTACGAGGCGCATCACAACCTCGTTATATCCGACGAGGCTATCGACGCCGCAGTCAAGCTCTCTGCGAGGTATATAAACGACCGTTTCCTCCCCGACAAGGCGATAGACCTTATCGACGAGGCCGCGAGCCGGGTGCGTATGGACGAGAATAAGCTCCCTGAGGATATGAAGGCTCTCGAAGCGGAGGCCGCGGCCCTTGCGCGGGAGAAGGAATCGGCTGTCCAGAATCAGGATTTCGAGAAGGCCGCCGAGCTTCGCGACAGGGAAAAGGCGAAGAGGCAGGAGCTTGAAAACCTGAAAGCCGAGTGGTCGAAGGGCAGAAAGGGCAGCGGCAAGCAGGTCACGGCTGAGGACGTAGCCGCCGTCGTCGCCGGCTGGACGGGCATCCCCGTCACCACCCTCTCCGAGGATGAATCTAAGCGGCTTCTCAGAATGGAGGAGATACTGCATAACAGAGTCGTGGGTCAGAACGAGGCCGTCACCGCCGTCGCCAAGGCGATACGCCGCGGCAGGGTGGGGCTTAAGGACCCGAAGAGGCCGATAGGCTCCTTCCTCTTCCTCGGCCCGACCGGTGTGGGCAAGACAGAGCTCTGCAGGGCTCTCGCCGAGGCTATGTTCGGCGATGAGAACGCGATGATCCGCATCGATATGTCGGAGTATATGGAGAAACACACCGTGTCCAAGCTTATCGGCTCGCCTCCGGGCTACGTCGGCTTCGACGAGGGCGGGCAGCTCACCGAGAAGGTGCGCCGCCACCCGTACAGCGTAGTCCTCTTCGACGAGATCGAGAAGGCACACGAGGACGTTTTCAATATCATGCTCCAGATAATGGAGGACGGCAGGCTCACCGATTCTCAGGGCCGCAGGGTCGATTTCAAGAACACCGTCATCGTTATGACATCGAACGTCGGCGCGAGGAATATAACCGATAAGGCCGCGCCTCTCGGCTTCTCGGCCGGGGAGAACGCGGACAAGGCGACCGACGAGCGGATCCGCGAGGCCGTTATGGGTGACCTGCGCCGCACCTTCAAGCCGGAGTTTTTAAACCGCATCGACGAGACGATAGTGTTCCACCAGCTTACGAAGGATGAGATACGCGAGATCGCGGGGAAAATGCTGAACACCGTAGCCGACAGGATGCGTGGCCTCGGTATAGAGCTCTCCGCGACCGACGCCGCCATAGATAAGCTTGCGGACGCGGGCTTCGACCCGGTCTACGGGGCGAGACCTCTCCGCCGCGCGATCCAGTCGAAGGTTGAGGATACCGTCGCCGAGGAGATGCTGGAGGGCAGGATAAGCTCGGGAAGCCGCGTGACGATAGACCTTGACGGAGACAAGATAGTCGCAAAAACCGAATAAAATAAGCCTCCGAGCAGTTAGCTCGGAGGCGATTTTCGTATTTGATACGACCTCATCAGTCAGCTGCGCTGACAGCTTCCCCGAAGGGGAAGCCTTTCAAATTGTTGTCCGCTTTTGCGGACTCATCTAAAAGCCTTCCCCTTCGGGGAAGGTGGCGCGCAGCGCCGGATGAGGTCGTGCCGCCTATTTATCCGCTTTCCGCTTTTTCCGTTTCAGAACGATAAACACGGTTACACCCGCGGCAAAAACGACGCAAGCCGCAGCGATTAGTATGCCACCTGTCTTTTGCATATCTTCCCGGAAGCATACGGTGGCGCTGATAAGCGGGATATTATCGCGGCCAAAAATAAACTTTCTCCATTCCTCTTCTGTTCCTGAGCAGTAAATCCGGTCGAGACTTTCGCATCCATTAAAGGCTTCTTGCCCAATCGTCCTGACACTCTTCGGAATAGCCACGCTCGCAAGGCTTTCGCAACAAAGAAACGTAAAGTCTTCAATCTTCGTAACACCTTCCGGTATCGTTACGCTCTTGAGACTTTCACAGCCGTAAAACGCACAAGCTCCTATAGAAGTCACGCTCTTTGGAATAGATACGCTCGTGAGATTTTTACAACCAGTAAATGCACCTGATCCAATCGACGTAACGCCATCCGGTATCTTCACGCTCGTAAGGCTTTCGCAGAAACAAAACGTTCCTCCGTTAATTATCGTCAAACTATTCGGAATTGTCACGCCTGTCAGGCTTTTGCAGCTGTGAAACGCCCGCCATTCTATTGAATCCACACTCTTCGGAATCTTTACCTCGGTGAGACGTTTGCATGATGCAAAAGCAGATTGGCCAATCGTTTTTACGCCGTTTGGGATCACGAGTTCTCCGCTTCGACCGCTCGGGCAGCATACGAGAGTCTTCATGTCCTTCGTGTAAAGCACCCCGTCGTCAGAAACGTAAACGGCGTTGTTCTTTGCTACGTTTATCTCCGTAAGGTGAGTGCAATCTTCAAACGCATAGCTTCCGATCGTTGCCACGCCGCCTTTTATCGTGATGCTTTTGAGCTCTTCACAGCGGGAAAAAGCACTTTCTCCTATAGAAGTAACGCTTTCCGGTAAAGTCACACTCTTGAGGCTTCTACAGTTAAAAAACGCATGGTCCCCTAATGACACGACGCCCTCAGGTACCGTTACACTTTCGAGGTTTTTACAGTCAGAAAACGCATATCTGCCTATCGCCGTCACACTTGAGGGTATTGTTACGGACTTGACGTTTATTTTGAAAAACGCAAGTTCTCCAATCGTGGTAATGCCCTCCGATATCGTTATGCTCGAAAGATGATAGCAGCGCTTAAATGCATGTGCGCCTATCTCCTTCACCGCAACTCCGTCTATCTCCGCCGGGATCACAAGCTCGGTCACTTTATTGTCCGTATAGCCCGTTATTGTCCCCGTCTCGGCGTCGAAAACAAACTCCCCGCCGTCGGCACGAGCCGCAGCGGGAAGCATAGAAGCACATAGTAAAAGCGCTAACAGGATTGAAATTACGGTTTTTCTCATATAGTTTATCCCTCCGCTATCTCCGCTGTGCGGCACGACCTCATCAGTCAGCTTCGCTGACAGCTTCCCCAAAGGGGAAGCCTTTTTTATGTTCCGCCGCCCTGGGCGACCTGGCCGAAGCCGCTTCCGTCGTCCTTCAGTCCGTCGCGGCGGAGCATATTCTCCAAAACGTCGATATCGGAGCTTATATCCATAGCCTCGGTCTCATAGAGCTTGTCGAGCTGCTTCTTGAAGCCGTCTACGAGCATATCGAGGATGCGCTCGATATCGGCCTTCGCGCCCTCGACGTTCTCTCCGCCCGCTCCCGCCTGATCGAAGTCGGCGTAGGAGTGGAGGAGCTTGAGGGCGGTGGGGAGGTAATAGCTCATAAAGCTCTTGATCTGCGGGAGCTTTTCCGGCTTCTCCTGCACGGCCTTAAATATCCTCGCCGTGTAGTCCTCCATCGCGTCTATCTTTGCGGAGATGACCTTGTCGGGAATGTCGTCGTTCACCTGACGGATCTCACGGAGTATTTTTTTGTACCTGTCCTCGTCGTCCACGGGAACCTCGGGCTCGGCCGCCTTTTCGGGAGCCGCGCCGGATTTCAGAATGAGAAGTCCGTTGCCCTGGTCGATATATGCCTCGCTTCCAAAGACGCCCTTCTCTATCATAAGATCGAGATCGCGCCGCACCGTCTTCTCCTTGACGCCGCAGGTCCTGCTGAGCTCGCGGACCTCAACATAGTCACGGCCGCCGATAACGGTGAGGTAGTTTGCCGCCCTCTTGGCCCTGCGCTTCATGCTCATGCGCGCAACGAGAGTCGCGCCGCCGCCGAGGAGGGAGGAGAGGGAGGACACTATGGCAAACCAGTTAAGAGTGGGCAGATATGAGAGAGCGCCGAGCCCCATAAACGCGCCGAATATAAACAGGCTTATGGAGATCCCGAGGAGCACCCCGGGGGCCGCGCCGAACAGACGCTGCAAAATTCCGGGCTTCCGCGCGGGCTGAGCGGAGGCCGTCGCGTCCTTCGCGGGCTGGGCGCTTGACGACGGGCGGCCAGAGGAATAGCGGGTCGGCGTCTTCGACTGGCCGGAGTAGCTTGCGGTATAGTTCGAGGAGTAGCCTGCCGCGCGGTCGGAGGAGCGGTACACCCTCGTATCCGCGCCGGCGCCGGGAGCGGAATGACCGAGCACGAGAGTCCTGTCAACGTAGTTTATATAGGCGTCCTTGCCGAACTCGCCCGCGGCGACCATCTTCTGCACCTCGCGAAGGCAGCTCTCGTAGGATACGCCCACGGCCGACGCCATGTGGTCGATGCTGAGGGCGGAGGAGCCGCGGCTCATCAGCTTATATTTCTGAAATCTGTTAGTTTCCGTTCCCACGCCGCTCGTCCCTTTAAAGCTTCTTATTAACCCGTCGAATAATCCAAGCTTATACAGCAGCATTCCGAGGCCGACAGGCCACCAGAATATGAAGCCGAGGACTATCAGGAATACGGCAGGGCCATGTTCTTTTGAGTTGTTGTTCATATTTATTGCACCGCTTCTTGGTTTATTTTTCTACCGTAAGGTTTATTATCCCGTTTTCCTCAAATTCAGCGATATACTCTTCCATTCTGCCGGTCAGCTCGTCGTAATTCTGGCTCGTTACGGGCTCGTAACCCATATCGCGCCGCGCGAGCTCCTCGGCAAGGATATCAAAGAATACCGCGTCCTCGTAATCCATTATCGCCTCGTGTATGCCGCCCTCCTGAAATGCCTGGGAGGGATAGTAGCCCGCCTCGTCCCGATCCGCGAGGGCGTCAGCCCCGTTATCGCGGCAATGGGAGAAGATGAGACTCTCGACCTTGTCGTAATCCTCAAGCCTGTCACCCTCGCGGGTGGAGTTCAGGACCCAGTTCCCGATATATACCATATCGAGAAGCCGGCGGAATTCCTTATCCGATAAATCTATCCTGACCGTTTTTCTCACCGTCCTTATAACAATGCACTATACAGTATATCATATCCCGGTGAGAATTTCCACAATTTCTACTTGTTTTATTTTGAATAATCTATTAATATAATAGCATTCAAGAAAGGCTTCCCCTTGAGGGGAAGCTGTCAGCGAAGCTGACTGATGAGGTGACCGATGCGCTTACACCTCATCAGTCTCGGCTTACGCCGAGCCACCTTCCCCTCGAGGGGAAGGCAAAAGGCGGACTGTTCGTTCACTTTTTTCGCAAGGAGAGTTGCTTTTTGGATAAAAGACCTATCGGCGTGTTCGATTCCGGGCTCGGCGGACTGACGGCAGTCAAAATGCTCTCGAAGGTCCTGCCGGGGGAGGATATAATCTACTTCGGCGATACGGGGCGCGTGCCTTACGGCGGACGCAGCCGCGAGACGATAATGAAATACGCGGGGGAGGATATCGCCTTTCTCCGCTCCTTCGACATAAAGGCCGTCCTCGCCGCCTGCGGCACCGTCTCAACGAACGGGCTCGAGACCGTCGCCGAGAGCTCCGACGTGCCTGTATGGGGAGTGGTCGGCGCAGCCGCTCGAGCAGCGGTCAAGACCACGAAAAACGGCAGGATAGGCATTATCGGCACAAAGGCGTCTATCCGCTCGGGGGCATACGACAGGGCGATAGCTGAGCTTCTGCCCGGCGCAGTTATTGAAAAAATGGCCTGCCCGCTTTTCGTGCCCCTCGTTGAGGCGGGAAAGACGGACAGGTTAGACCCGGTCCTCCGCCTCGTTGCGGAGGAGTACCTTCTTCCGATGAAGAGAACGGGGATCGACACGCTGATCCTCGGCTGCACTCACTATCCGATAATCGCCGCCGCGATAGGCGACGTTCTCGGCCCGGGAGTCGAGCTCATAGATACGGGAGCGGCCTCGGCCGCGGAGATAGCCGCCTACCTTACTGAAAACGGCCTCGTAAACGACGAGGGCGGTATGAGAAGATATTTCGTAAGCGACAGCCCGGAGAGCTTTTCCGAGGCCGCACGCCTCTTCCTCGGCGGCGACCTGATGGGCGAGGTAACCAAGGTGAGCCTTGAGGAAATGGTAAAACGCGGAGGAGAAGGAAGACTTTGACAGACGTTGTGATTTCGATAAAGGGGCTTTTAGGAACGGGGGAGGACGGAGACGATATCGAGCTTCTCACCTCCGGCGAGTATTCCTACAGCCCTGAGAGGACGCTCATCTCCTACTGGGAGTCCGAGCTTACGGGCATGGAGGGGACAAAGACCTCGTTTGAAATTTTGCCCGGCGTCGTGACCCTGACGAGAGAGGGCACCGTCGCTATGCAGATGGTGTATGAGGAGGGGCGCAAGAACTACTTCGCCTACAACACGCCTTACGGCTCGGCGACGATAGGGCTAGAGACTCTTGGGATAACCTCGTCACTCGGCGAGGACGGCGGAAGGCTCGAGATAAACTATATCCTGAACTTTATGGAGTCCGCCGCCGTGCGTACAGCCGTTAAGATAGAGATAAGAAAGGTATAAGAGGAGACGACTTATGACGAATATGATAGAGGCCGCAAAATCTGAGGTCGCGGCTCTGATAGAGAAGGCTTATCAGAAGGCCGCAGGGAAGGGGAAGCTTCCCGCCGGGGTAGTGCTCAAGGGCACGGTCGAGATACCGAAGGACACCTCGAACGGGGACTACGCGGCGAGCACCGCCATGGCGGCAGCAAGGGATATGCGCCTTGCGCCGAGAAAGATAGCGGAGACGCTGGTCGAAAACCTTGAGCTTGATGGGAGCTACTTCGCCTCAGCCGAGGTCGCCGGTCCCGGCTTTATAAACTTCCGCCTCGGCGATAAGTGGTTCTCTGACGTTATCGGAGGGATCGAGGCCGACGGGAAGGATTACGGACGCGGCGACAGCCTTTCGGGTCAGAAGATAATGGTCGAATTCGTATCGGCTAACCCCACCGGCCCCATGCACATGGGGAACGCCAGAGGCGGAGTCCTCGGCGACGCCCTTGCAGAGATACTGAGCCGCGAGGGAGCGGAGGTCAGCCGCGAGTTCTACGTTAACGACGCGGGAAATCAGATAGAAAAGTTCGCAAAGAGCATAGACGCGAGGTATTCTCAGCTAATCCTCGGAGAGGACGCCGTCGAGTTCCCGGAGGACGGGTACCAGGGCGCAGATATAAAGGACCTTGCGGAGCTCTTCCGCGCGGAGAACGGCGACAGCTTCCTGGAAAGGAGCGAGGAGGAGCGCCACGCCGCTATGGCCGCCTTCGGCCTGCAGCACAACCTTCCGAAGATGAAATCGGACCTCAGCCGCTACGGGATAGAGTACGACAAGTGGTTCCTCGAATCGAGCCTTCACGAGTCGGGCTTTGTTGAGGACACGGTAAAAAAGCTCGGCGAGCTTGGCTATACCTACGAGAAGGACGGGGCAGTATGGCTCGCAACCTCGAGGATAATCAGGGAGAAGCTTATCGCCGGGGGAAAAAAGCCCGAGGACGCGGAGAAGCTCGACCTCAAGGACGACGTTCTCCGCCGCGCGAACGGCTTCTATACCTATTTCGCCGCCGATATCGCCTACCACCGCAACAAGCTTGAGGTGAGGGGCTTTGACAAGGCTATCGACGCCTGGGGCGCCGATCACCACGGGCATATCGCCCGCCTCAAGGCTGCCCTCGACGCTCTCGGCCTGGATGGGGAGCACAGGCTCGATATTGTGCTCTATCAGCTCGTAAACCTCCTGCGCGACGGGCAGGCGGTCAGAATGTCGAAGCGCACGGGAAAGGCGATCTCGCTCACGGACCTTCTGGACGAGATTCCGCTCGACGCCGCCCGCTGGTTCTTCAGCGCGAAGCCTGATACCCATCTCGACTTCGACCTCGGCCTCGCCGTCCGTCAGGACAGCGAAAACCCGGTGTATTACGTGCAGTACGCCCACGCCCGCATAGTGAGCCTCGTAAATCAGCTCCGCGAGGACGGCTTTGAGGTAAAGAAGGCGGCGGACGTCGATATCGCGCTTCTTAAGGACGAGACGGAAGCAGAGCTCATAAAGGCGCTCAGCCTCCTGCCCGACGAGATAAGGCTCGCCGCGAGGGACTACGATCCCAGCAGGATAAACAGGTACGTTACCGACCTTGCCGCCCGCTTCCACAGGTTCTATAACTCCTGCCGCATAAGGGGAGTTGAGGAGAAGCTCCTCGAGGCGAGGCTTAAGCTCGCCGATACGGTGAGGGCCGTTATCGAGATAGCTCTGAGCATAGTCGGAGTATCCGCGCCGGACAAGATGTAGGGCCGCGATGCCTGCATTGCTCCACCAACGGCTTCCCCTTTGAGGGGAAGCTGTCACGAAGTGACTGATGAGGTGGCCAACGCTTTAGCGGCGGTAGAGCTTATTGGAGCGTGTGCCACGGCGCGTTCGCGCCTACACCTCATCCGTCTCGGCTTCGCCGAGCCACCTTCCCCTCAAGGGGAAGGCTTTACTAAAAGCGTATTCTTATTTGATTTTGTCTACAGCAAATAAGCCGGAGGCCTGACCGCCTCCGGCTTTGTCGTTCACGTTTTATTTTTCCGCTTTAATGAGCGACCGTATCGCCTCGATAGCGACCTTTATCGCCATACCGGTGTCGTGGTTATCCTCCTCGAATAATCCGGCGGCCTTGCGCTCCTGGTTCCATACGACGCTGAGCACCGTTCCGCAGCGGACTCCGAGGGCGGCGGCGACGGTGAAGAGGGCGGCGGATTCCATTTCGCTTGCGAGAACGCCGAGCTTCTTCCACGCCTCCCATTTGGCCAAAAGCTCATAGCTCACGGGGCTCTTCTCCGGGCTGTGCTGCCCGTAGAAGCTGTCCTTGCATTGGACCACTCCGGCGTGCCAGGTATAGCCGAGAGCCTCTGCGGCGTCAGTAAGGGCGCGGGTGACGCCGTAATCCGCGGTGGCGGGGTACTCTATCGGAGCGTACTCGCGGCTCGTCCCCTCCATACGGATGGCGCCTGTGGCGATAACGACATCGGAAGAGCGCACATTCATATTTATCCCGCCGCAGGTGCCGACGCGGATGAAGGTATCGGCGCCTATTTTCGTAAGCTCCTCCATCGCTATGGCGGCGGAGGCTCCGCCTATGCCCGTGCTCGTTACGGAGACGGGAACGCCGTCAAGCGTGCCGGTGTAGGTGGTGTACTCTCTGTTCTGACCGACGAGCCTTGGAGAGTCGAAATAGCGGGCTATCTTTTCGCAGCGGCCGGGATCGCCCGGCACGATGACGAAGCGGCCTACGTCACCCGCGGACAGAGCTATGTGATACATCTTTTCCTTTGACATCTTTCTCCGCCTCCATAGTAAACGCTGATTAAATGCCACTTCGGGTAATTGCGGTCTTTTTCCGCCGCAGCTTTGTCTCAAAATCTTGAAATACACAAAGTATGTCTGCGATTTTTCGCCTTTGCTGCGACGAAAAAATCCTCGCAATTTCCTCTCGCGGAATTAATCATCGTTTACCTGAATTAATATTTATATTTTACTTTAAAACCCGCCGCAAAACAAGGTATCTATTGCAAATTTTATCGCGCCGTAGTAAAATATCTCTAATAAATCTGATGGGAGGCGCGGCAGTGAAGCGGAAGACCTTGATAATAACGGCTATTGCCCTTGTGCTCGGTATCGCCATCGGCGCTTTCGGCTTTTACGCTGCCGTCGGGCTCTCGGGAAAGGCCATCGTAAGCCAAACGATAGTGACGACCGAGAGCGAAGCGGGAGGCAAGAGCCAGACCACGCATCAGGCAGGGCTAATCGAGCTTGCGGTCCGCGCCGCGAGATTTATAAAGACCCGCGATTTTTCAAGCCTTTCCGAGATGGTGCACCCGACCTTCGGAGTCTATTTCTGCCCGGGGGCGACGGTGAACCTGAGAAACAACAAGGTCTTTACAAGCTACGAGGTATCAAATTTCAGAGACGATACCGCGTCCTACGTCTGGGGCGTGGCGCAGGATACGGGAGTGCCCATCGAGATGACGGCTGAGGAGTATTTTGCGAGATACGTTTACGACAGGGACTACGCGAACGCGCCCATAATCGGCGTAAACTACACGGCGAGAACGGGAAACAGCCTTGAAAACCTCTCAGAGGCCTTTCCGAACGCGCAGTTCGTCGATCTCTGCTTCCCCGGCACGGAGGAGAACGATTATACCGACTGGAAGCTTCTGCGCCTCTGCTTCGAGGAATACAAGGGTATGCTGAGGCTTACGGCCGTCATTCATTCGGAATATACCGTTTAAGTTAACTCTGATCCGGCGGGAGAGCTTTGCTCCCGCCGCTTTTTTAAGGAGCGGGTATGGAAAACATCTCTTTGGCTCTCTGCGCCCATGTGGACGCGGGGAAAACAACGCTCTCGGAGGCAATGCTTTTTGAGACGGGGGCGATAAGGAAAAAGGGGCGGGTCGATCACGGCGACGCCTTCCTTGATACCGATCCCATCGAGAGGGAGAGGGGCATTACCATATTCTCCAAGCTCGCTGTTATGGAGATCGGCGAGCGCCGCTTTACGCTGATGGACACCCCGGGCCACGTCGATTTCTCCGCCGAGGCGGAGAGAACGCTCGCCGTTGCCGACGGGGCCGTCCTCGTCGTCAGCGCGACGGAGCCGGTGCAGGGGCATACGCGGACGCTATGGGGCGTTCTGCGCCGCTTCGGCGTTCCGACCGTCATATTCGTAAACAAAATGGACCTGCCCGGCACCGACAAGGGCAGGATAATGCGGGAACTCGAGGAGGGCCTATCGCCCGCCTGCGCCGACGCTGGCGAGGATATTTATGAGGCGGCGGCGATGGCAGACGAGGACGCTATGGAAAAGTACCTTGCGGGAGAGCTCACGGACGCGGACGTAGCCCTCCTGGTTGGAGGGCGGAAGCTATTTCCGGTCGTCTGCGGCTCAGCGCTTCGCGGCGAGGGAGTGGACGGGCTTCTGCGGGCGCTCAGTCTCTATATGCCGGCGCCCGAGCGGGATGCGGACTTTTCCGCATCGGTATATAAGATCGGCCGCGATCCCTCCGGCGCGAGGCTCACTTATCTCAAGCTCAGCGGCGGCACGCTGAGGGTAAAGGACAGCCTCGGCGGGGAGAAATGCGATCAAATACGAGAGTATTCCGGCGATAAATACACCCTCGTTAAGGAGGCCGCGGCGGGATCCGTCGTTGCCGTGACGGGACTGGAGGAAAGCTTCGCGGGGAAGACCTACGGGACGGCGCCGGCTGATAAGAAAAAGCTTCTCAGGCCGGTTATCAGATATTCAGTTGAGCTTCCGGAGGGCGCAGACCCAAACGCCGCCCTCGCTGCCTTCAGAAGGCTTGAGGAGGAAGAGCCGCAGCTCTCTGTCGGCTGGGATCAGGAGAAGAGCGGGATAAGCATCAGCCTTATGGGCGAGGTGCAGCTTGAGGTCATCGAGCGCATCGTCCGCGAGCGCTTCGGCCTTGCGGTGCGGTTTACCGGCGGCGGCATAGTCTACCGCGAGACGATTAGAAATACAGTGGAGGGCGTGGGGCACTTCGAGCCGCTCAGGCATTACGCAGAGGTGCATCTTATCCTCGAGCCGGCCGAGAGAGGAAGCGGGCTTACCTTCGCTTCCACGGCGCCGGAGGACGAGCTCGACCGCAACTGGCAGCGGCTTATCCTCACCCACCTTTCCGAAAAGCAGCACCTCGGAGTTCTGACCGGCTCGCCGATAACGGATATGAGGATCACTCTTGCCGCGGGAAGGGCGCATCTTAAGCATACCGAGGGCGGAGATTTCCGTGAGGCGACCTACAGGGCGGTGCGTCAGGGACTTATGCAGGCCGAAAGCGTGCTGCTCGAGCCTTGGTACGATTTTACAATTGAGCTTCCTGCCGAGAACGTCGGCAGGGCGCTGTCGGATTTAACGAGGATGGAGGCGCGGTGTGAGCCGCCGGAGCTTTCAGACCGGGGCGCGGTCATACGGGGCTCTGCACCCGCCTCCGAGCTCCACGGCTACGATACCGCCCTCGCCTCGTACACGAGGGGGAGCGGCAAGCTCTCAGCCGCTATCCGCGGCTACGAGGAGTGCCATAATGCGGATAAGGTCATCGGGGAAATCTGCTATGAGCCGGAGCGCGACCTTGCCAATACGCCTGACAGCGTGTTCTGCTCCCACGGGGCTGGCGTGGTAGTTAAGTGGAGCGAAGTGCCGGAGAAAATGCACATAGAGAGCGTGCTCGGCCGTAAAACGGAAGAATTTACAAGCGAAGTGGGGAAGATGGTCACAAAGCCGGCGACGCGGGCGGCTGAGGACAGGGAGCTTCGGGCGATATTCGAGAAGACCTACGGCGAAACTAAAAGGCGGGATATGCTGCCTGCCGAGGAGAGACGGAGGTATGAGCCGCGGCACAGTCTCGAGGAGGGACCGAGGGAAATAAAGCCGAGGTTTACCGGTGAGGAATACCTGCTCGTGGATGGGTACAACGTGATATTCGCCTGGGATGAGCTCAGGAAGCTCGCGGAGACGAGCGTGGACGCGGCGCGAAGGGTGCTGGCGGACGTGCTTGCGAACTTCCGCGGGATAAAGAAAAACGAGGTCATTCTCGTGTTCGACGCGTACAAGGTCGAGGGCGGCAGAGGCAGCATTGAGGAGTACCACGGGATAAGCGTCGTTTACACGAAGGAGGCTGAGACGGCCGATACGTATATTGAGAAGACGGCGCACAGGCTTTCAAAAAAGCATAAGGTCTACGTCGCCACCTCGGATGGGCCGGAGCAGATGATAATCCTCGGCTCCGGCGCGCTTCGAATGACGGCGGCGGAGCTACACTCGGAAATCGTACACGCGAAAACGCAGATAGACGAATTTATAAAAAGATCACGGCTATTAAACCGCGCAAGGCCGGTCGAGGAAGCGTTTAAAAGGGCAGAGGAAAAGAAAAGCTGAAAAGCGGCGGGATTATCCCGCCGCTTTTCAGCTTTCCATCTGCTTTCCGAGAAAGCCCGCCACAGTCTGCGCGAGCTTCGTCTCAACCTCGCCGGCTCCGCCCTCTCCGTCAGTGAAAAAGACGACGCTGCCCATGAGCTCGCCCTCGGTGAGTATCGGCGCGGACACGGTCACGGAATACTTCTCCGCCGCGTCGCTCAGCCTTATGCCGCTCTCGCCCTTTTTGCGGGTGTAAACCTGCCTCAGCTCCATAACGCCCTCGAGGTCGGCGCTGAGCGGCTTTGAG
>ONTN01000077.1 GCA_900320765.1 uncultured Eubacteriales bacterium | reverse complement strand
ACCCAAACGTCGATATTTCTCTCGGTATCTGCGTCGAGCGTCATTCCGGCAAGCGCGGTCGCCGACTGGGTTACGGTGTAGCGGTAAACGCCGGGCTCGGTGAAGCTTATTGTGCTGAAGTCGACGGTAACGGTCTTGGTGGCCGCGTCGCCGGCAGCATAGGTGACATCAATAGATTGTTCCGTAGCGTCAGCCTCGCCTATCTTGAGTTTTACTTTTCCAGGATTGGGGCCGGGTATCACGTCGAAGGTTTTTGCCGGGTCGCTTCCGTCGGTAACAGTGCCGCTGCCGGATCCGATGGCGTAAGTTACCGTCCATGCGGGAACAGGAGCGCCGTTATTATCGAGCGTAGTCGTAAACGTGGTCGTGCCGCCGGCAACGGCGTCATAGGTAAATGCGGATGCGGGTATCGCGACGAGCGCGATGAGCATAACAAGCGCGAGGGTAATTGCGAAAAGCTTATAAGTCTTTTTCATTTTTTGCACACCTTTCTTTTTAAAATCCTCTGCGCCTCAGCGAGAGGACAATGCTTCCTTCAACGTTCTTTTCGGGTATTGCCCCGAAGGTGCGTGAATCGGTCACGTTATCTCTTAAATCGTTGAGCACGAATAGCTCGCCCTCCCGCACCGTGTAGGGGAACGTGATCCCGCCCTCAGCAGGTCTCGTATCGTAATATATCGTCTCGATCTGTGAGTATCCGTTTACGGTAAATCTCCCGTTCTCGTCTATGTAGACCTCGTCGCCCGCCATGGCGACCACTCTGCCGAAGTGCCGCTCCCCGTTCACCGTGTAGGCGACGACGTCGCCGTAGACGCTATTCTTCACCCGAAGGGTGATGACGAGGTCGCCGTCCCTTACCGACGGATACATATCGTTCGAGTGGTTGACGAACACCCCGATCACGAAGGTGAGGAGGAGATAGGCAGTAAGAGCAAGGGCTGCAAGCTTTATAATAAATCGCACAAGCGACTCGATAAGCTTCTGCTTTTTGGTTTTTTTCTTCTTTTTAGGCTTTTTCGGGGAAATATCCTCAGGCTTATTTTCAGCCGTTTCCTCAGGCTTCTCTTCAGGAGGCGGAGTCTGTTCCCCTTCAGGCTCTGCCCCGGCGTCCGGCTTGATGGTTTCCTCCGGCGGTGAAGTTTTTATTTCATCCATAAGCGTCCACCTTCATTTATCGGGCGAGCCGGATTTTATGGCTCCGTCGATCATCAGGATAAGCTCAAGCACACTGCGGAAGGGCTCCTCAGCGCGAGCCTCCACCCAAGTCGCCGAGCCCTGCCAGCTTGCGTGCTGGCGGAACATAAGGCGGATAACGAAGGTGGCGAGCTTGCCGGTCTCGCTCGAAAGCTCAGGCATACCGCCGGGCCGGACGTCCGGTCTTGTTACAAAGCCGCGCTTTGCTTCGAAGGACTGCGGAAACTTTGCCTCGTCAAACAGGTTTTCCGCGGCGATCAGGAATTGAGAAAGGCTATTAAAGCTCTGTCCGCCTCCGGGCAGCGCAGGATGGTAGAATCGCCCGACAAGCACACCGTCGATATAGGAATCGACGCATAAGCGCATAGTTCTATACTGCTCGCCTCTGGGTCTGAATTCCTGCATCAGCCTTCCCCTCCTTTCTTTAGCGTAATTTTATCAAAAGCCTTGTTACTTGAAGCGTTACTTTAAAAAAGAATTGAATTATATCTGATAAAGCCGATATATCAGAAAAATATCGGTTCAAGCGGCATAACGTCGCTTCTTATCTCGACCTGGCAGCGGGGGTTATCGTGGTTGAATCTGTTGATAACACGCCTGCAGACCATAGCTGAGTTCTCGTAGTTTGCCTGAACGAGCAGAATTATAAACTGCGAGCCGGAGCAGGAGGCGGCGACGTCGCCGATACGGAGTGTGGAGTGGATGCTCTCTCTCAGATCCTCCATAGCCCGGCGCACGATCCTGTCCGATACGGTTTTCCCGTCCTTCCCCGTAACCGAGAGTACGCCGACGTGGATAGCGTCGCCGCGTCGGTCCGCGCTTCGCGCCTCGGCGCGGTAGAAAAGCTTGAACATCGAGTAATCGCAGATCATCGGTCCCTTTGCGGGCGACATCTCGCGAAGCTCGTCTTTTATCATATCAAGGGTGAGATAATTCTCCCCAAGCCTTCTGACGGCGGCGGTGTATATCTCCTTCGTCTCGTCCTCCGGCTCGACGCCGAGGTCGTTTATCAGCCTGTCGCGGAATACCCGATAGGCGTTCTCCGCCTCGTCGTAATCCCCGTTTTGCATATAGGCCTGCATAAGATGGCGGCAAAAGCTGTCGCTGTACGGGTCGGAGGCAAAGGCCTTGAGCGAGATCGATATGATCTCGTCGACGCTCCCCTTTTCCGAAAGGAGCCCGACCGCTTCCTCGGCAGCCTCGACGAAGAGATTTTTATAGTAAGCTGTGAGCGAGCTCACCCATGGCTCGCCCGAGAAGCGGTAAAGGAAATCGCCGCTCATAATGGAGATCGCCCTCATGAGAAGGTCGAGGCGCTCCTCCCCATCGTAAGAAAAGGCGGACTGAACGAGGCTTTCAAATTCCTCTGCGTCGACCGTCGTATGTATCTTGGGGTTCCACCTCAAGGCTCCGCCGCGGCTTAGGATAAGATCGCCGGGAATCTCGGCGGACAGAGGCTCGAGCATCCTTCTCGCGCGAAGCAGGGTGGCTCTGACGGCGCCGGTGGGATTCAGGTTTTTCTCGCCGCCGCCGAGGGACTGGATGATCTCCTCCTGCGGCACCCATCTGTGCCTGTGTGAAAGGAGATGCGCGACCATAAGCCACGTTTTATACGAACGGCTGCCGCTCATACTGACCGACGCGGAGCCGCAGCTCAGAGTGATCTCGCCCAGCATCTTTACTGATAGCTCTTTTTCTGCCAACGCTTTTTCTCCTTTCCCAGAAAAAAATATGGTAAAAACCGAAAAATGGGCGCAATAATACACACTAATACATTTTTAGTTTATTTTATCATAAGTCTTCGGATAATTCAATAGCAAGTATGTTGAAAACGCAAAAACTCCGCCCTGTTTATGGGCGGAGTTTTATGCTCAGTTATTCAGTTTTCCCTCGGCCGCAAGCTCTCTAAAGGGCTTTACGCGCGGAATAAGGAGAAGGATCAGAGTTCCCAGGCCGTAGCAGGCGACAATCTCGCCGAGGGCGACGAGCCCCGCGTTTACGGCGAAAGCGCCGGGAAAAGCGGAATTGAAGCCGCCGGCCTCATACCACCCGATAAGAGCCCCGATTATTAGCCCGTTGAACACGACAGGCGGGAGCGGCGCAAGCCACTTTGAGCGAACTTTCGCTGTGCATAGCCCCGCTAAAAGCGTGGCAAGCGAGCCGAAGATAAGATCCGGGATACCCATCGGGCTCAGGATATTCGTCAGTATGCAGCCGACGAACAGGCCCAAGGTAGTCTCCGGGAAGAAGAACGGCAGCACGGTCAGCGCCTCGGAAAAGCGGCATTGGAATCCGCCGTAGGTTATCCCGAAAATGTTTCCAAAGTAGCTGAGTACGGTGTACATGGCCGCGGCCACAGCGGCAAGAACGATCCTGCGGGTTTTGATACTTTTCACTTTTTTTGCCTCCATTTTTTGTTTAGAGAACGTCAGGCGAAATCCGCCTGCCGAACGAACGCGCCGAAGGGGCGCGCTTGGACAGGGTGTGGAAACCTGTCGGAGGCATATTAGCATAAGGGCGTGAGGTTGTCAAGATGAGGGCGGGAAAGGGCGGACACCTCATCCGTCTCGGCTTACGCCGAGCCACCTCCCCCCCAGGGGAAGGCTTTTAAATGAGTCCGCCAAAGGCGGACAACAATTCAGAAGGCTTCCCCTTTGGGGAAGCTGTCAGCGAAGCTGACTGATGAGGTTTTATTCCCCGCAGAATACCTCGATTGCCTTTGCGAACATCGCTGAGGATATCAGAAGGTCGGAGACGGGCATATTCTCATCCGGCTCGTGCATACGGGGATTCCTTCCGGGGAAGGTGCAGCCGAAGGCCACGCCGCCCTCGATATCGTGGACGTAGGTGCCGCCGCCTATCGCCATTGCTCTACCCTCAAGCCCCGTGTAGGACTCGTATATTTTCAAAAGCTCGGTTACAAACTTTGAATCCTCCGGAACGCAATGCGGCTGGGAGAGGCTAAGAATATCGATATTGGCCTTGCCCGCAAGCTTCTCGCAAAGCGCCGCTGCGATCATTTCTCCGTTGCCGCAGACGGGTATGCGCATATCGACAACGGCCTCAAGGCCAGTATCAAAAGCGTATTTTATAATTCCGAGGTTAACGGTAAGCTTTCCCGACTCTTCGTCCTCGCAGAAGCCGCCAAACTCACGGCCGTTATAGTCGCCGAACGGTATAGCCTCGGCAAGGGCGACGAGAGCGTTATTCCCCGCTGAGGGAGAGAGGTCAAGCTTAGTAACAAGCTTCAAAAGAGCGCAGACCGCGTTTTTGCCGTTCTCAGGCAGGCTCGCGTGGGCGGCGACGCCTTCGGCCGTGATGTGGACGTTTCCATGCTTGCACACGTTTGCGGTAAACTTAACTCCGTCTATATTCAGCTCGCCGATCGCTTTCTCAACAGCCTCAAGGCTTGAGCCGACAACGCCGCATGATGCCGAGCCGGGAACGGCGTTTGCAACAGTGCCTCCGGATAGGCGTTTAACGTATACTCCGCTTGGAGCTTCTCCACCGGACGCATAGATGCGAACGGCAGCTCTTCCCTTTTCAATGTTCACAAGGGGAAAATCGCCGTCGGGGGTGAAGACCATGGGAGGCATCTTATAATTCTTCATATACCAGTCGATATCGTCGGACCCTGTCTCCTCGCAGCTTCCCAAAAGAAGCTGTACCTTTTTATTGAGCTTAACGCCGAGCTCCTTTACGGCTCTAAGCGAATACAAAGAAGCGACAGCCGGGCCCTTATCGTCCGAGACGCCGCGACCGTATAGCATATCTCCCTCGCGGACAGGCTCATAAGGCTTGCACTTCGTCCAGCCATCACCCGCGGGAACAACGTCAAGATGAGCTAAAATCGCAAGCACTGGCTCTCCGGCTCCAAGCTCAACGCGAAGAACTCTGTCTCCGCAGATCTCGGCGGAGAACCCGTAAGACCTTGCAAGCTCAAAGGCAGTCTCAAGAGCCCGTCTCGGCCCAATGCCATACGGAGCGCCGTCTTGTGCTTCAGTTCTCTCTGAATTAACGCGGCAGAGAGTAAAAATATCATTTACAAGCTCGGCTTCATGAAGATCAAGAAATTCAAGAAAATTATCGATCATAAATATCGTACCTCCCTTTATGGCGAGATTATACACCTCTAACCTGCGTTAGTCAACTAAAGAAAACCCCCTCCGGCAAACCGGAGGGGGTTTATTAAGTTAGTTCAACATCAACTGAAGTGAATTACTCAGCAACAGCAGTGATGAAGATCACGATGGTCTTGTTGGTTCCATCGGTCTTGACGGTCTCGGTGTTGGTGGTAGCGAAGACCATGACGGTCTGCTTCTCAGCAACAGCGGTGAGGCCCTTGCCGGTGAGGTCGATGATCTGGACGTTCTCCGGATACTGGAAGAGGGTGTCGTCGGAAGCTACGAAGTAGCCGGCGTCAACGCTCTTTACAGTGTACTCGGTGCCAGTCCAGAGGGTGGCGGACTCGACTACGCCGTCGTCATTGGCGGTAACATTCTTGTAGAACTTCTTCTCGGTGAAGGTATCAGCAGCCTTGGCATTGAAGGTAACTTCCTTGCCGTCGACTATAGCCTTGACCTGATAGCCGTTCGCGGTCATATCGCCGATCTCAACGATGTAAGCAGGAACGTTGATGGTGTCAGCAACAGTCTCGGAAGCAGCGCCCCAAACGTAAACGCCAACGACCTTGCTGTCCTTCTCAACAAGTGCATACTTAACCTTGGTCTTATCGAAGGCCGGGAAGTTCTTGTAGCCGGTCTTGGACTCGGCGGTGTAGCCGACAACCTTGCCGTCCTTAGTCTTCTCGGTTACGATGTAGAGCTCGGTAGCAGAGT
Organism: uncultured Eubacteriales bacterium; assembly: GCA_900320765.1. Classification (GTDB taxonomy): domain Bacteria; phylum Bacillota; class Clostridia; order Oscillospirales; family Oscillospiraceae; genus RUG626. The sequence continues at coordinate 706 of ONTN01000077.1, read as the reverse complement.
TAAGGGTCTTGTCGTCGAACTTAACGTTAGCCTTGGTGTAATCAGCGCTCGGAGTGGTGAGAGCATCGTCAAGAGTGATAACAGCCTTATCGCCGTCCATGTAGTACTTGATGAACTCAGGAGCGGAGAGAGCAACGGACTTGCTGCCGGTGCTGTCAGTCACGATGGTGCCGGTGGCGGGATCAACGCCGGAGACAGACTGGGTCTTGCCAGCGAAGAAGGTCTTATTGGTTACCTTCTCGCCCTTGGAGTCGAGCTTCAGGGTGACAACCTTGTTCTCGCCGGCAGGAGTGATGACCTGAACAACAACAGCGGCAGCAACAGCCTCGGAGCCCTTGGAAACGTTGCCGATAAGGTCGGTGGAGTCAGCACCGGCGGCAGCGCCCTTCTGTACCTGATAGGCAACAGCGAAGCCATAGAGGTAATCAGGCTCAGTAGCAGCCTCGGTAACCTTCTGGATAGCAAGGATGGTGCCTACGGGGCTGAGGTAGAGAGCAAAGTCATTCGCGAAGTCCTTGTTCATACCATCGGTGCCCTTGATGCCCTTGATGCCAAGAGCGTCGGTGTAGTTCTTATCCTGGGAATACTTGGTGCCGCCGATAGTGACATTGGACTCGTCCTTGGCATAGGCGCCGGCCTTGCCGGTAACGTCAGCCTCGGTAACGACCTTAGCGTCAGCCTCAACGAACTTGCCGAGGGTTACGGA
>ONTN01000082.1 GCA_900320765.1 uncultured Eubacteriales bacterium | reverse complement strand
CACTCGGGGCGCTTCCATACTCCGATATGGAGCTTGAAAAGACTTCCTCATTTCTATCAAGAGCAGGCGATTATTCCGCATTTCTCGTTCGTTCGGCAGCCTCGGGCAACAGCTATTCTGGCAGCGAGCGCGAAAACGTGGCTTCGCTCGCAAGATGCGCGAGAACGCTTGAGGAGGAATTTACTAAGCTGAACGCCTACCTTATTTCCGGCGAGTTCACGCCGGAATCTCTGGATTTTTCGCGCGACGCTCTCGACGCGCTTGACGAAAGCCTCTCGTCGCCAAGCTTCGCCTCGAGCTTTAAGAAGCTGGAGGCTGAGTTTCCCGAGCTGCCTGAGTTAAACTACGATGGGGCTCTCTCCGAGCACATTTCCGGGCTAAAGCCTCTAATGCTTGAGGATTCAGCCCCCGTTAGCGAGGCGGAAGCGCTTAAAGCCGCCTCGAAATTTACCGGACTTCAAGAGAGCGTTTTTCACTCCGAGGGGACGAGGGAGAGCGGCATCCCGGTTTACGTTGTCTCCGCGTCCACGCGCCGCGGTCCGATGACGCTTGAGATCACGAAAAACGGCGGCCTCGTTATTTACTATCAAAACTCACGGCTCTGCGAATCAGCCCGCGTCTCTGCCGAGGACGCCACTCGTCTTGCGGAGGAATTTCTTAAGGAGCGCGGGATAAGCGATATGGAGGCCGTCGGCTGGCAAGCTTTGGATAATAAACTCTCCGTAACGCTTGCATACTCCAAGGGCGGGATAAAGTGTTATCCAGATCTAATAAAAATCGAAGTTGCTCTCGATAACGGAGAGATAGTAAGCTATGAGGGAAAGGGCTATATATCATATCACTCGGAAAGGACTCCGCCGGAGACGGTCATTAGCGATGAGGAGGCGGAGAGCAGGATACCGCCCGAGCTCACGGTCGTCGCTCACAGTATGGCCTATTTCCCAACTGAGGGAAAGCGCGAGGTCTACTGCCACGAGCTGAAGTGCGAGGATAAAGACGGAAATCTCTGCCTTATTTATATAAACGCGGAAACAGGCGCGGAGCAGGCAGTAATGCTTCTTATTGAGGGTGAGAGCGGTACTCTCGCTATGTGAGAGTTATCTTTTAAATAGCCTTACAAGCTCGTCCACAATCTGCCCGTAGTGCTTTCCGTCCTCGTCGATAATAACGTCGGCATATCTCTCATAGAGCGGGGCTCTCTCGATGTACAGGTCGTGAAAGCTCATATTCTCACCGATTACGACGCCCCGCTCCTCCGGGTGGTGCAGCCTTTCGTAAAGCTCTTCCTCCCCCGCCCTCAGATATACTATCCTTCCTATGCTCCTGAGGTGCTCTATAGCAGGTTCTCTGTATATCGCGCTGCCGCCTGTAGAGATAACCGTTCTGCGCGCTGGCTCTATGGCTGAGATTATTCCGCTCTCGATATCAAGAAAGCCGTCGATTCCGTTATCAGCGATAAGCTTTTGGAGCGTGGACGCGGTTTTCTCTTTTATGACGGCGTCCGTATCGATAAAAGCGCAGTTGAGCCTCTTCGCGAGGGCGTTTCCGACCGTGGTCTTTCCCGAGGCTGGCATACCGATAATTACTACGTTATCTTTTCTCATTCGGTTTAGTCTCTTCCTGTTCGTTTCTTATCTTTGGCAGGTTCCATTTAAAGTGCGCTGAAAGGACGCGGATCACGATTATCACGAGCATTCCGGCAATGATCGCGGGTCTCTCCCCTGCTGGCCCGCGCAGGAGCGCAAAACACGCAGCCCCGGCAAGGCTCGCAAGAGCGTAGATATGCTTGACGAAGATATACGGCCTGTTCCCTGCGAAAATATCCCTCATCACTCCGCCGCCGACTCCGGTTATCACGCCGACGAAAACGATTAGATAGACGCCGTAATTCTCCGGCTGAGAATAGGCGACGCCCATACCGGATACGGTGTAAGCCGCAAGGCCGATCGTATCCATCATAAACATAACTCTGTCATAGATCTTCGAGCCGTAATGCAGCTTATGCAGATAAACTGCGATAAACGTTATGATCGATACTGCGATGGCAATGATAGCGTAAGTTGGATCGCGGAACGTCCTCGGCGGCGTGATGCCGAGCAGAAGATCGCGGATGATCCCCCCGCCCGTCGCCGTCGTGAGGCCGAGAATAACTACGCCGAAGGCGTCCATCTCTTTTCTTATCGCGGTAAATGCGCCGCTGACGGCGGAGGCCGTGACTCCGATGATCTCAAGCACAAATATCAGTGTATCCATAAAGTCTCCTCAAAAAATTCCCCGAAAAATCGGGGAATTTCTTTATTCGCTGTAATCCTCGGGCGGAGTGTCTTCAAAAAGGTCGTCCGCCGAATTCATCGTAAAATCGTCCTCAGCGGGCTTTTCTATCGGAGCCGTTCCGTTAATGAACTGCATCTCCTGCCAGCGCTGCTTCGTGATAAGGATCTGGCGGGGCTTTGAGCCCTCGAACGGGCCTACGATGCCCATCTCCTCCATCTGATCGACGAGCCTCGCCGCCCTTGCGTAGCCGAGCTTCAGGCGGCGCTGAAGCATAGATACGGACGCCTGCTGAGTTTCAAATATTACGTCAACAGCCTGAGGGATAAGGTCGTCATAATCCTTTTCCTTCGCCTCTGGCTGAGCGGCTGCGCCCTTTCCGGGCTTGTCCTCGGCCGCCTTCTCGATCTCGTGGATGACGTCCTCGGAATAATTTGCCTCGCAGCTTGATTTTACGAAGTTGACTATGCTCTCCCTCTCCTCATCGGAGACCCAGGTGCCCTGGATCCTTATCGGCTTCGATGTGCCGATAGGCGCGTAGAGCATATCGCCGTTGCCCATAAGCTTGTCCGCAGAGCCTCCGGCGTCGAGAATAATGCGGGACTCGAGAGCGGACGCGACCTTGAAGGATATCCTTGAGGGTATGTTCGCCTTCATAAGGCCGGTGATAACGTCGGCTCTCGGGGACTGTGTCGCGATAACGAGGTGCACTCCCGCGGCTCTTCCCATCTGGGCGACGCGGCAGATCGACTCTTCAACTTCCTTCGCGGCGACGAGCATAAGGTCGGCAAGCTCATCGATAATGACAACGATGAACGGGATGGGCTGCTCGCCCTCGGACTTCAGATGCTCGTTATATCCCGCGATGTCTCTCGCTCCGACCTCTGAGAAGAGCTTATATCGCTTCATCATCTCAACGACGGCCCACTGCAGAGCGCCTGCGGCCTTCTTCGCCTCGGTCACTACGGGAACGAGAAGATGCGGTATGCCGTTGTAGATCTTAAACTCGACCATCTTCGGGTCGATCATAATGAACTTGACCTCATCCGGAGTCGACTTGTACATAACGCTTAGTATGAGAGAGTTCAAGCTGACTGACTTTCCTGAGCCGGTAGTTCCCGCGATAAGGAGGTGCGGGAGCTTGTTGATATTACCCGTCATAACCTCGCCGCCGATATTCTTGCCGAGGGCGAAGGTAAGCTTTGATTTGGCGTTCGTAAACTCGGGAGACGAGATTATCTCGCGCAGATAGACGGTATAAGTATTCTTGTTCGGCACCTCAATACCCACGGTCGATATCTTGTTCGGTATCGCCGAGATACGCACTCCGCCCACGCCGAGGGCAAGAGCGATATCATCGGAAAGGCTCGTAATCTTATTAAGCTTGACGCCTATCTCAAGCTCCATCTCGTATCTTGTGACCGAAGGTCCGTTAATAATATTGGAGATAGAGGCGTTTACGCCAAAGGACTGGAGAATCAGCTCAAGTCTCTCCTTCGTCGCCATTAGTTCAGAAGAAGCATCAGAGCGGCCTGAGAGCTTCGGCGCCTCAAGCAGCTCGATCGGCGGGAACTTGTAGACCTGCATAGCGTCGGCGAGATCGCGCTTCGCGCTCTCCTCGATGAGCTCCTCAAAGCTCTTTTCCTTTTCGGGTTCTGGCTCCTTGACAGGCTCAGGCGTCTTTACGGGCTCTGGTGCTTTTACCGGCTCCGGCTTCTTTGCGCCAGCGGGCTCAGGCGCGGGCTTCTTCGGCTCCTCAGGCGCAGGCTTCTCAACAGGTCTCGCCGGTGCCCTGTTAAGCTTCCCCGTCAGGAAGGGGCTTTCAATGCCGAAGTCCTCCGGTACCTTTTCCTCCTCCGGTTTTTGAGGCGTTACGGCTGCCGGCTCTGGCTGAATCTGCGTTTCAGGCTGAGACGCAGCCTTACTCTTTTTCTCTGGCTCCGCGGGCTTGTCCTGCTTATCCGTAAAGAGCTCGTCAGGCGCGATCTTGTTCGCCTTTGAATTAAAGAGCGGGGCTCTGCCAGCCTTTTTATACGGCTTCTCCTCCTCAGTTTTTTTCTCTCCGTCCATCGGGATATCTATGGCGCGGGCTCTTGCTCTCTCAGCGCGGGCGTCAAGCTTCTCTCTGTATGCGGCCTCACGCTTTTCCCTGTTCTGCTGCTCGCGCTTTTCTATCTCGGCGCGGAGCTTTTCATCCTCGGCAGCGTTCTCCTCGCGCCATTTCTCTCTGATTTCGCGCCTCTCCTTGACTCTCTGGCTTGCCTTAGTTATCGTGGCTCCGGACGCGCCCCATACGATAAGAATGAAAAGGCAGCCGGTCAGTATCCAGGTTCCGACGGCGGAAAAGATAGGCTTCAAAATGCAGACAATCAGTCCGGAGACTGCTCCGCCGCCTATGAGAGCCTTTCCGTCCTCCCAGAGCCTCGCGAACATCTCGCCAGAGACGTCATAAAACTTTCCGGAGAAAAGCTGAACAAACATACCGATAACAACGGGTATGCAAAGAATCGCAACTATACGGGTTTTTTTCGGTCTCTCCTGGCTTGACGCGAAAATCACGGCGCAGGCGATAAGAGCGGGCGGCAGAACGTAAAACCCGCCGCCTAAAAGCCCGGAGAGCAGGGACCTGAGCAAGCGGATGAAAGCTCCGTCTGAGGTAAAGTATCCCAAAAGCGTGAAAACTCCGAGTGAGAAGAAAACCAGCGTATTGATTATTCGGGAATTCTTGCGTCTCTCCCTCGCCGCAGCCGATCTTGAGCTCGCGCTGCGGGAGGTCGAGCTTGTTTTTTTGCCTTTAGCGCCGGAGGCGCTTTTCTTTTGTGCCATTAGATAATACTCCTTACTTGATGATTGCGATGATAACCGTGATAAATCCGGCTCCGAAGCAGTAAAAAGCGAAATATGTAAACGGCCTTGTGGCCATAAATCTCTTCATAAATGAAAGTGCTAAGTATCCGACAACTCCGGCGACGGCCATTCCAATGAGATACGCGGGCACGTTCGACCACTGTATTCCGGCTTTAATGGCAGAAATCAGAGTAACAAAAGTGGAGCCGAGAACGGCGGGGATACTCATCAAGAACGAGAATGTAATTGCGAATTTTCTTTTGAAGCCGCGGGAGAGGCCGACGGTTATCGTAGTACCCGAGCGGGAAATGCCGGGAATGGTAGCTATTGCCTGACCGAGGCCGACTATAAAGGCGTCGGCAATCGTCGCCGTCTTTTCGCTCTTCCGTCCATCGAAAAACACGGTGCTGATGAGAAGGATAGCGCCGGTCATTATAAGCGAAAAGGCTATAAATCCAAGGTTCGTATAAAGCCTCTGAATCTGACTGTGAAACGGAAGAAGAATAAACAGCGGAAGCGTGGCGACTAAGATGAGCAGCGTCATCCTGACGCTGGGCTTGACTCTTCCCTCTCTCTGAGTTCGAGCTGCGGCCCGACAGGAACTCAAAGGTATCCTTGACCATAGTTTTTAGCTCAGCCTTATAGACGAAATAGATGGAAACGAGGGTGGCGAGATGCAAAAGAACGTCGAATAACAGGTGTTCCTCGGAATTGAAGTCGAGGCCGAATATCGATTGAAAAATGGAGAGATGTCCGGAGCTGGAAACAGGCAGAAACTCCGTCAATCCCTGAACAATGCCTAAAAAAATCGCGACAAAAACAGACACGTTCATTCTCCTTTCATATTATTATAAAAAGCCGCGGTAATAGTATATATAGTTATACGGATAAATAATACCACACTTCATCTTGAATTTCCAGCTTTTTCTTTTCAAATATGCGGACAGAGGCGCAAAAAAAGAGAGCCGGCAAAGCCGACTCTCTTTTAAGGTTTTGAGAATTACTCGTTAACAGCGGTAACAACGCCGGAGCCGACGGTACGGCCGCCCTCGCGGATAGCGAAGCGGAGGCCGGGCTCGATGGCGATCGGGGTGATCAGCTCAACGTCCATCTCAACGTTATCGCCGGGCATGCACATCTCAACGCCCTCGGGGAGGGTGATGACGCCGGTAACGTCGGTGGTACGGAAATAGAAC
>ONTN01000011.1 GCA_900320765.1 uncultured Eubacteriales bacterium | reverse complement strand
GTGAGGCCGGCTGCGAGGAGAGAAAGAACCTGATGTTCCATAAGATGCTCCTTGCCGGCGAGCTTCCTCAGTCGATAGGCGGAGGTATAGGCCAGTCGAGGCTCTGTATGCTGCTTCTCGGCGCCTGCCATATCGGCGAGGTACAGGCGAGCCTCTGGAACAGGGAAACGATCGACGAATGTGAAAAAGCGGGGATAACGCTGCTGTGAAAAAGATGATAGATACGATTAAGAAGGCTGTCGCCGCCGGAATGCTTATCGGCGTAGGAGGCACGATATATCTTGCCTCTGAGAACAAGATCGTGGGCGCTGTCCTTTTCGGTGTGGGACTTTTGAGCATTTGCTTTTTCGGAATGAACCTCTATACCGGTAAAATAGGGTATATACTGGAGGATAAGGATAAGCTCTTCTATCTTCTTGTCTGGCTCGGCAACCTCTGCGGAGCTGTGATCGCAGGAGCTCTCGTGAGAATAGCAAGGCCTGCGCTTCACGATACGGCCGCCGCTATGCTGCAAGTGAAGCTCGAGCTCGGCTTCTTTAAGTCGCTGATACTGTCGTTCTTCTGCGGCATTTTAATGTATATTGCCGTGCATAACCATAGGGAGCATCCGCACTCCGTAAGCGGAGTTGTCGGCATAATATTCTGCGTGACCGTTTTTATCCTTGCCGGCTTTGAGCACAGTATTGCCGATATGGTTTATTGCGCCATTGGAATAAGCGGAATAGAGGAGCTTCCGAAGATTGCTCTTTTCCTACTTGAGGTAACGCTCGGAAACTCGCTCGGCGCGATATTTATAAGAAAGCTAACTAACTGAGAAGGGGCGGAATAAAGATGAAATGCGCGATTTACGGCGCCGGTTCCCTCGGTACGGTTCTCGGAGCCTATATGACAAAAAACGGCGTGCCCGTCGAGCTTGTAAACCGCAACAAAGCGCACGTAGAGGCGCTGCGCAAGAACGGAGCACACATAACCGGAACGGTCGATATGACAGTTCCCGTTAAAGCAATTCTTCCAAATGAGATGGAGGGGCCGTACGACGTTATCTTTTTGATGACGAAGCAGCTCCATAATTCTGAGGTGGTGGCATTTTTAAAGCCGCTTTTATCAGAGAACGGCGTTATCGTTACGCTGCAGAACGGGATCCCCGAGCCGGGAATCGCCGAGGTTATCGGGGAGGAGCGCACTATCGGCTGCGTAGTCGAGTGGGGCGCGACCCTGTCAAAGCCCGGCGAATGCGTCCTGACAAGCGAGCCGGATAGCCTCTCCTTCCATATGGGCGGGATGAAGGGCATCTCCAACGAGAAGTTAGAGGAGGTCAAAGGACTTCTTGAAAAGATGTGCCCCGTGCATATCGAGGAAAATCTCATCGGCGCGAGATGGTCCAAGCTCCTTATAAACGCCACGTATTCCGGACTTGGGACGGCGCTGGGCGGCACCTTTGGCGACGTGAGCGGAAAGAAGCTTCCGCGTAAGGTGGCGGTTCGCTGTATGAAGGAGTGCATCGACGTCGGCCGCGCCTCGGGCGCGGAGTTTGCGCCGGTACAGGGCAAGGATATAACGAAGCTTTTCTATTATAAGAGCCCGGTTAAGCGGGCAATATCCGAGCTGCTCGTGCCTATTGCAATGAAAAAGCACGTAAATATCGTGCCGTCGATGCTCCAGGATATAAGGAACGGAAAGCCCTGTGAGATAGGCGCTATAAACGGAGTAGTATCCGAGTTCGGAAGAAAATACGGAGTTCCTACGCCAATTAACGACCGTATCGCTGAGGTCGTTAGGAAAGAAGAGATCGGAGAGCTTAAGCCCGAGCCTGAAAATATCCGCTTCTTTGAGGAGTTTATAAAATAATAAATTATCAGAACAGGAGAAAAGACTGTGAAAAAAAGGGGAACAGGCATAGCTTTTAAAAGTATATTCGGCCTTGTGCTGCTGCTGACAGTCTTCTCCGGTATAGTAACGGTCATTGGCTTTAACGGAATGACCGAAACCTTGCTTGCTCAGTATGCGGACGGTGCGTTCCGAACCGCCAACTCCTCCGTCCTGACCCTTGACCGTGAGCTTTTGGACGAGTATGCCGAGAAAGGCGAGAGCTCTGAGGAGTACAGGTACGCATGGGACAGAATGAGCGAACTGTGCAACGCTTCGGGAGCGACGTTTATTTACGTAATCCAGCCCGATACGACGGACTACGGACATATCACGTTTATCTTCTCTACAATCAACGAGAATACCTCTTATTCTCCGTACAGCTTCGGATACGTTCGAGAGACAACGAACGACGATTATCGGGAAAAATACCGCGCGATGTATGAGCAGGGCTCGGAAGAGGAGCTTGTGATCCGGGATAAGGGACATATAGAGACTGATCCTCACATCACCGCAATGGTTCCGGTAAAGGGGACAAACGGAGAGGTCAAGGCTATCCTCTGCGTTCAGCGCCAGATGGATGAGCTGAAGGTGTCAAGAAATTCATTCGTTCGCAGGGTGCTTTTCCTGTTTATAGGGATAGTTCTGCTCGTTACGGTGGGTCAGGGCATTTATCTTCACAGGGTACTGCTCCGCCCGGTAAAAAAAGTGACGGAAGAGGCGAGCCGCTTTGCTGAGGAGGGCGTATCTCGCGGACAGAAGCTTACAGACAGTATAAAGAACAACGACGAAATAGGCCTCTTGGCTGAGTCGATCGACACGATGGAGGAGCGTATCTCTACGTACGTCGAGGATATTAAAACAATAACGGCCGAAAGAGAAAGGGTCCTCTCAGAGCTCAGCCTTGCAAGCAGGATACAGGCGAGCATGCTGCCAAGTAAGTTCCCGGCTTTTCCCGACCGTACCGAGTTCGACGTCTACGCATCCATGGATCCGGCCAAGGAGGTCGGCGGGGACTTTTACGACTTTTACCTTATCGATTCCGACCACCTCTGCCTGACGATAGCCGACGTTTCAGGAAAGGGAGTTCCTGCGGCCCTGTTTATGATGGCCTCAAAAATAGTTCTCGCTAACTATGCGGCGATCGGCTGCTCTCCCGCGGAGATACTGAAACGTACAAACGACAGGATATGCCAGTCCAACCATGAGGAAATGTTCGGTATCGATGGACTTGTATCCGCGCTCAATGAAAACGCAGACGGCGCTCCGGAGACGATAATAGGCGGGGTCAAAAAAGCGGTCGACGATTTTGCCAAAGAGGCTGAGCAATTCGACGACATCACTATGCTTTGCCTTGAAGTCAGGTAGCTGTCGTAAAACCTTGAGAGTTCTGAACAGAGGTAATTATGAGTAATAATAACGAGGAAAGGCTTGTCTCGGCCTATGAGCTTGAGACGGAGGCAAATACAGACAGGCTCGCAGAGGTGAGTTCCTTTGTTGAGGCCTGTCTTGAGGAGGCGGGCTGCGGTATAAAGACCAGGATGCAGATATCCGTAGCCGTTGAGGAGGTTTTCGTTAATATCGCAAGCTATGCCTATGCTTCGAAGAGCGGCAAAGCGAAAATCAAGCTGGAGATATATAAAGCTCCGTCGGAGGCGGTAATAACCTTCTGCGACAGCGGCAAGCCGTATGATCCTCTTGCAAGGGAGGATCCGGACGTGAGCCTTTCTGCCGAGGATAGGGATATCGGCGGCCTCGGTGTTTATATCGTCAAGAAAACGATGGATGAGGTCAGCTATGAATATATAAATGGGCAGAATGTGCTGAAGATAAAAAAAGCCTTTACCCGGACGGAATAAGAACGTTAATCTTAAGAGGAGGAATAAAAATGAAAACTGTAGTTATAAAGGTCAACAGCAGCGGAACGGGTATGCAGGACGCTCTCGATCTGAGCGAAAACCTTGCGGCTGACGTCGGCCTTTCAAGAAGCGAGAATCTGCGCCTGAGGCTGCTTGCCGAAGAGCTTTTCGGTATGCTCCGCAGCATTGCGGGGGGAGCGGAGGCAAGCTATTGGATCGAGTACGAGGGAAAAAGCTTTACCATCCATCTTGATACCGACATACCTCTCAGCCAGGAGCGCAGGAAGCACCTGCTGTCTGTCTCTACGTCAGGCACCAATTCCGAAGCAAAGGGTATAATGGGCAAGATCAAGGACGTAATTTCCTCTATGCTGCTTCCGTCTGAATCTCCGTCTCCGGTACTTTCTATGGGTCTCGTGGATTATGACAGCGTCGACGGATACTATTCCGGCCTTACCGCTTACGACTGGTCGCTTAAGACATATAGATCCGAGGTCGAACAGGGTACCGACGATAAGGCAAAAGAGGCGTGGGATGAGCTTGAAAAATCCATAATAGCCAACATAGCTGATGAGGTAAAAATCGGAATAAAGGGCTCAAGCGTTAATATTACGGTTTATAAAAAGTTTTGAAAAAAATAAGAACAGGAGTGAAGTAAAATGACTATCAATAAGGAAATGAACGGAACTGAGCTTAGGGTAGCGCTTAACGGAAAGCTTGATACGACGACAGCACCTCAGCTTGAGGAGGAGCTTAAGCCCTCGCTTTCCGGTGTTACGGAGCTTGTATTTGACTTTGAGAAGCTGGACTATATTTCCTCGGCCGGACTCAGGGTGCTGCTCAGCGCTCAGAAAAAAATGAGCAATGCGGGATCGATGAAGATCGTAAACGTAAACGAGATCATTTCGGAGATTTTTGAGGTTACCGGTTTTAACGAGATACTTACGGTTGAGTAAGGCATAGCAAGCCGGAGGAACGCCCAATGAAAAAGAAGCTCTCAGCACTGATACTTGCAGCCTTAGTTTTGCTTGGCTGTCTGCCGCTTTCGGCATTGGCGCTGAAATACGAGCAGTCCTCGAGCGCCCAGCCGGAAAAGGTTTGGAATTTTCTTATGGATAAGATCGGCAACCCGTACGGCGTCGCCGCTCTCATGGGCAACATATCCCATGAGAGCGGTCTTATACCGAACAACCTTAATAACAGCTCAAATAAATCTCTCGGTCTCTCTGACGAGGAGTATACAAGAAGAACGGACAACGGTACATATACGAAATTCGGAAGCGACAGGGCGTATTACGGACTTGCTCAGTGGGGCTATCCCACGAGGAAGCAGGGCCTTCTTAACCTTGCAAAGAAAATGGACGGCTCTGTCGGAAGCCTCGAGGTCCAGCTTGCCTTTATCATTAAGGAGCTGGAGGAAACCTTTCCGTCTGTCCTCAAAACTCTGAAAAGCGCGACTTCGGTTAGAGAAGCGTCCGACGTTTTTCTCACAAAATTTGAGGGTGCGCCCAATAAGAGCGAGGCGAACAAGCAATCGCGCGCCGACCTCGGTCAGAAATACTTTGACGCATATGCCGATAAAGTGCAGCCTGAACCCGAGCCTGAACCTGAGCCGGAACCGGAACCGCAGCCGCAGCCTGACGATGAACACTCTAATCCTTTCACTGACGTTTCAGCGAATGAGTACTATTACGAGGCCGTAATGTGGGCTTATTATTCCGATCCGCAGATAACTAACGGAACGGACAAGACCCATTTCAGCCCAGACAAAGAGGTAACGAGGGGGCAGGCTGTCACATTCCTTTGGAGGGCGATGGGTAAGCCGGAGCCGGAGACAAGCGATAACCCGTTTTCTGACGTCAAAGAAGGCGAGTACTACTACAAAGCCGCCCTTTGGGCTTATGAAAAGGGTATAACGAAGGGGACGAGCAAGAATAAATTCTCTCCGGAAACCCATCTGACGACAGCGCATATAATAACGTTTATTTACCGCGCCGTTCACGAGGACGCAAACGGCTGGTACGAAGAGGCCGCGAACTGGGCGGCGACGGAGACGCTTATCTTGGAGGGAACTCCGAGAGCTGTTTCCGACAAGGTAAAGTGTCCGCGCTGCGACGTTGTGGCTTTTCTTTACGGAGCCGCAGCCCTGATGCTTGGCGATACAGAGCAGTAATGAATATTCCAATGCGGGCATATCAGTGCCCGCATTTTTCTATTTTCTTTTATTTAATGGTATACCTCTTGTAAAATTACTCGCACGGTGTTATAGTATACGATATATAGTTGCTTTTTCAGCTTTACGGCATAGATATTGGTATATTTCTTAAATGAAAAAACGGAGGGATATTATGAAATTAGCTGAGGCATTGCAGGAAAGAGCGGATCTTAATACAAAGATATCGGAGCTTCGCTCAAGGCTCTACGATAACGCGGTAGTCCAGGAGGGTGAAAAACCAGCTGAGGATCCGAGCGAGCTTTTATCTGAGCTTGATAAAGCTGCTGAAAGGCTTTGCGAGCTCATTTCAAGGATCAATCTCACAAACTGCGCTACAAATGCAGACGGTGTAACTCTTACTGAGCTTATCGCGAAGAAAGACGTGCTTAAAACCCGCATCGGGGCATATCGCGATCTTATCTCCGCCGGAAGCCAGACGGCGAGGAGGGCTTCGAGAACGGAGATAAAAATCCTCTCCGCAGTCGACGTTCCGGCGCTTCAGAAAAAGTCGGACGAGCTCAGCCGTGAGCTTCGCCTTACCGACAACAGGATACAGGAGCTAAACTGGACGACTGAGCTCATATAATCGCAATTTTTGGAGTAGTCCGGCAAAGTGAATGCAAACCCTTCAGCGCGTTGGGTCAATATGCGCTAACTGTATGGCGCCCTCTCGGGCAGGGGTGAGGTTCGAATCCTCGGTATCGTTATGCTCAGATAACGTATCAACGTATGCTCATTTTTTATTGTTATTACCGCGCATTATTTGCCAGGCGAGGGTCGGGACAGGGGACATTTTATACGGAGGTTTAATATGAGAAGATTCGGAGAGGATAAAACCAATAATAGGGTCATTAAGGTGACGGGCGAGGCGACCGTAAGCGCGAAGCCTGATATTGCCGTAATCAGCTTTAACGTGTCCGAACTCAGTCAGGATTATTCCGAGGCAGTTAACGGTCTCGACGCGTCTGTAAACGAGATTAAGACGGCTTTATCGAAGCTTCATATAGACGTTAATCTTTTAAAGACAGCCTCCTTCAACGTCAATACAGAATACGAGGGATACTCCGATGATAAGGGAGTATGGAAAAACAGGTTCACGGGATACCGCGCGACAGAGAGCCTGAAGCTTGAGCTTGGACTTGACAACAAGCTTCTCGGTGAGCTCTTGACCGCTGTTTCCGCCACGTCGGCGCACCCGGAGATTAACGTTCGATTTTCCGTAAAGGATAAGACGAAGCTGAAGGACAGGCTCATCTCAAGGGCTGTTAAAGATTCTGCGAGAAAGGCTAAGATACTCTGCGAGGCGGCAGGCGTCGAGCTTGGAGAGGTTATGACGATCAACTATTCATTCAGAGAGCCCGAGATATTTTCGCCCACGGCTTATAACCGGGGAGTGGGACTGATGAAGGCTAAGGCGGCGATGTGCGACATTACGCCCGAGGACGTATCATTGACTGATTCGGTTACAGTGTTGTGGGAGATAAAGTGATCATTACAAGCAGGAAAAACGAAACCGTCCGCAATATGAAAAAGCTCGGCGAGTCCTCGGCCTATCGGACCGAGCGCGGGGAGTTTATGCTCGAAGGGGCAAAGCTACTCATTGACGCCGCAGCGAACGGAGCGGAGATAAGAGAGGTTTTATACTGCGGAGAGCGGCCGGAGGGCATACCCGAATGCGCCTCCCTGCAGGAGGTTTCGAGGGACGTTATCGAATATATTTCAGCCCAGAAGACGCCGCAGAACGTTGTGTTTTCGGCAGCTATTCCCAAGGCGGAAGGCCAGCCTCAGCTTTCTGGCGCAGTTATCCTCGAGAACATACAGGACCCCGGCAACGTGGGGACGATGCTCAGAACGGCGAACGCCTTCGGAATCAGAGAGGCCATTCTTGTCGGCGCCTGCGCCGATTTATGGAATCCTAAGACCGTGCGAGCGAGTATGGGCGCCGTTTTCCGCGAGAGAACGTTCCGCCTTTCTTTGGAAGAGCTTCGGGAGCTGAAGAAGAAAGAGAAAGTTACCGTGTACGGAGCCGCACTCGGAGAGGATTCGTCCGATATTCGAAGCGCGAAGCTCATAGATTCCGCCGTTGCTATCGGAAACGAGGGCAAGGGGCTGAGCGCGGAGCTTCTTGAGCTGTGCGATAAACGCCTGATTATACCGATGGCGCCGGAATGTGAGTCGCTTAACGCCGCAGCGGCCGCCGCGGTTTTTATGTGGGAGATGGCAAAGGACAACCTGTAATACACCGGTGGGGTGCAGAATATGGCAGAGCTTAGGTACTGGGTATGGCTATCCACGAGAAAGGGAATAGGCGCGAGAGCTATGGGCGACCTTTTGAGGTATTACGGGTCGCCTGAGGAGATATACTTTGTTCGCAAGGGCAACTACCCGCGCGAACTGAATATTAACACGGCGTCCCTTGAGGATAAGACCCTGTCCAACGTTTCCGAGATCCTCGGAAAGTGCAGCGACAGGGGCTACAGCATCCTGACTCTCGGCGACGCGGCCTATCCCGCGAGACTAAAGAATATATACGATCCGCCCGTAGTCCTCTATGTTGACGGTAAGCTCCCGCTTATTGATGAGGAGATAGCGGTAAACATAGTAGGAACGAGAGACTGCACGCCTTACGGTATCAAGATCTCGGAGCAGATGGGTTATGAGATTACCAAAATGGGCGGCCTTGTAATTTCCGGTCTTGCCCGCGGTATCGACTCTGCCGCCGCAAGAGGCGCGCTTAGAGGAAACGGCAAAGTTGTAGGCGTGCTCGGCTGCGGTATCGACATTGTCTATCCGCCGTCAAATGAAAGACTGTTTTGGGACGTTAAGAATTTCGGCGCACTTGTAAGCGAGTATCCGCCCGGCGAGCAGCCGGACAGGGGACATTTTCCGGCAAGGAACAGAATAATGAGCGGGCTCAGCCTCGGAGTCGTTGTAGCTGAGGCGCCGGAGAGATCGGGAGCCCTTATCACAGCCTCACTCGCGCTCGAGCAGGGAAGGGACGTCTTCGCCGTTCCGGGCAATGTCGACGCAAGCTCGTGCAGAGGCTCAAACCTTCTTCTCAAAGAGGGCGCACAGCCGGTAACCTGCGGCCGGGATATAATGGAGCTTTACGCCGCGAGATACCCAGACAGATTTGTTGAAGCCCGCAAGCTCAATAAGCTTGACGAGCGCGGAGCTCAGATCCTTGCGGATCGAGAGCTCAGCGAGCTCCCGGCAAAAGACAGGGCGTCGAAGCGAAAAACGCCAAAAAAAGCGATTGACAAGGAAAAGACCGAGGATTATATTGATATATCAGTCAGACCGGAGGGGTTATCTCCGGACGAGGAAAAAATCCTTGACTTTATGAGCGGAAGAACGATGCACGTTGACGATATTATTGAGGGCAGCGGTATAGGAGCGCCGAAGGTGCTCTCCGCGCTGACCATGCTTGAAATCGCGGGCGCAGTAAAGCAGGAGCCCGGAAAGCGATTTGCCGCTCTTTTTAAGTAAATGATCCACAGTAAGTGAGGAATTTGAATGGCTAAAACAAAATATCTCGTTATCGTTGAGTCTCCTGCAAAGGCTAAGACGATCGGCAAATATCTCGGACCGGACTATAAGGTCGTCGCCTCAATGGGACACCTCAGAGACCTGCCCAAGAGCACTATGGGCGTCGACATCGAGGGCGGCTTTATCCCGCAGTATATCCCTGTAAAGGGACGGGAGGAGACAATAAACGAGCTTAAAAAGGCCGCGAAGGCCAGCGAAAAGGTATTTCTCGCGACCGACCCGGACCGCGAGGGGGAGGCTATTTCATGGCATCTTAAGGAGCTCCTCGGGATAAAGGACGAGGACGTATACCGTGTCACCTTTAACGAGATAACGAAAAAGGTAGTTCAGTCGAGCATAAATAATCCGCGGGCGATTGACGGGGATCTGGTAGACGCCCAGCAGGCGAGACGAATCCTCGACAGGATAGTCGGATATAAGCTCTCTCCGCTTCTCTGGAAAAAGGTCCGTCGCGGCCTTTCCGCAGGACGGGTACAGTCCGTTGCGACGAGAATGGTCGTCGACAGGGAAGATGAGATAAGAAATTTCGTTCCAAAAGAGTATTGGCATCTCGACGCCTATCTCAATAACGGACGTTCGGCAGATTTTATTGCCAGATATTACGGCTTCGGAGGTAAGAAACGCGAACTCAGCTCTGCCGATGAAGTAAACGCCGTCAAAAGAGAGGTCTCCGGTTCTCCGTTTATTGTTAAGACCGTCAAAAGGCAGGACAAGAGCCGCACACCGGCGCCTCCGTTTATAACGTCGACCCTGCAGCAGGAGGGCTCAAGAAAGCTCGGCATGACGCCAAAGCGCACTATGTCGATAGCCCAGCAGCTATATGAGGGCGTTGACGTTGAGGGCGAGGGTACTGTCGGTCTTATTACCTATATGCGTACAGACTCTCTCAGGCTCTCCGATGAGGCGACCGCTGAGGCGCGCAGGCTCATTCTCTCCCGCTACGGGGAGGAGTACTATCCCGGCTCGCCGAGGCATTTTAGGAGCAAGGGCAACGCTCAGGACGCGCACGAGGCAATTCGCCCGTCGAATCCCTCGCTCACTCCCGAGGCAGTACGCTCAAGCCTCACGAGCGACCAGTACAGGCTTTACAGGCTGATCTGGAACAGATTCATCGCCTCACAGATGTCCGCTGCCGTATATGACAGCGTGACGGCGGATATCGAATCTGCCGGGCACGTATTCAGATCTACAAGCTCAACGATAAAGTTTTCCGGCTTCACGGCCGTTTACGAGGAAGGCCGTGATGACGACGCCGATGAGCGCGAGACGCCAATTCCCGATATCAAAGAGGGAGAGACGCTTAATTTAAAGAAGCTCACCGAGGAGCAGAAGTTTACTCAGCCGCCCGCAAGATATACCGAGGCTACCCTCGTAAAGGCTATGGAGGAATCCGGAGTCGGCCGCCCGAGCACTTATGCGCCGACGGTTTCAACGATACTCGACAGGGAGTACGTCGTTAAGGAGGGCAAAAGCCTTCGCCCGACGCCTCTCGGCGAGGTCGTTACGAAGCTTATGAAGGACAGGTTCACCGATATCGTAGACGTTGGCTTTACTGCCAAGATGGAAGGCGAGCTCGACAACGTCGAAAAGGGCGAAAAGCCGTGGAAGGAAGTTTTGAGCGACTTTTACGGCCCCTTTGATACCGAACTCACAAACGCCGAGAAGGCGCTTGAGGGCGAATATATCAAGATACCCGCCGAGGAAACTGACGAGGTCTGCGACGTCTGCGGCAGAAAAATGGTTATCAAATCAGGCCGCTTCGGAAGATTTCTCGCCTGCCCCGGCTACCCGGAATGCACATTTACAAAGCCTATTGTTATTGAGATGCCGGGAAAGTGCCCGAAGTGCGGCAGCAGAATACTCAAGCGCACATCGAGGAACGGGTATACCTTCTATGCCTGCGAGAGAGGGCAGGACTGCGGCTTTATGACCTGGGACGTTCCCGTAAAGGATTTCTGCCCGAGCTGCGGCAAGACTATGTTCAAAAAGTCCGGCAAGGGTTTCAACAAACCTTTCTGTATTAACGAGGACTGTCCGAATTTCCTGCCGGAGGATAAGCGCGGATATAAGAAAAAGACCGCCGCAACCGAAAAAAAGACGGAAGAAAAACCTGCAAAGAAAACGACGAAGACTGCTAAAACGACGGGAAAAAGCGCCACAACGAAGAGTGCCGGTAAGAAGAAATGAGCGAAGTCAAAGTCATAGGCGCCGGACTTGCCGGATCTGAGGCCGCGTGGCAGCTTGCAAAGCGCGGCGTAAAGGTAAAGCTATATGAGATGAAGCCGGAGAAAAGGACGCCCGCGCACGTATCCGACGGTTTTGCTGAGCTCGTCTGCTCAAATTCCTTGAGAAGCGATGAGCTGACAAACGCGGTCGGGCTTCTCAAGGAGGAAATGCGCAGGCTCGACAGCCTTATAATGCGGGCGGCTGACTTAAACAAGGTCCCGGCCGGCGGAGCTCTCGCCGTAGACAGAGCTTCCTTTTCTAAATATGTCACCGACGTGCTATCTTCTCATCCGAACGTTGAGATCATTAAAGGCGAGGTAACCGAGATACCCGAGGGCAGAGTAATCATCGCTTCCGGACCACTGACGAGCGACAGCCTTGCTGAAAGGATAGCCGATCTCGCCGGCGGTAACGGGCTCAATTTCTATGACGCCGTAGCGCCGATTGTTACGCTCGAGAGCGTCGATATGGAGAGCGCGTGGTTTGCCTCGAGATATGATAAGGGCACGGCGGACTATGTAAACTGCCCGATGACGAGGGAGGAGTACGATTCTTTCGTCAAGGAGCTCGCATCAGCCGAGGAGGCTGAGCTTCATGGCTTTGATGACGGGGGAGTTTTCGAGGGCTGTATGCCGGTCGAGGTAATGGCAAGACGCGGGCTCGATACCCTGCGCTATGGGCCGCTGAAGCCCGTAGGCCTGAAGGACCCGAAAACCGGACGGGAGCCATACGCCGTAGTTCAGCTCAGAATGGATAATTCTGAGGGCACTTTGTATAATATGGTCGGTTTTCAGACGCATTTGAAATTCCCGGAGCAGAGAAGGGTGTTTAAGATGATACCCGCCCTCAAAAACGCGGAATTCGTGCGATACGGCGTAATGCACAGGAATACTTATCTCGATTCTCCGAGGCTTTTAGACGACCTCTACAGGCTGAAAAGTGAGCCGAGGATAAGCTTTGCCGGTCAGATGACAGGAGTAGAGGGGTACGTTGAATCGGCGGCCTCCGGCCTTTTGGCAGGCCTTGCTGCGGCAAGGGAGGCGCTTGGACTTGATACGGTCGATTTCCCGAGGGAGACGGCGATCGGAGCCCTCGGAAAGTACGTCTCCGATGAGGGCATATACGATTTCCAGCCGATGAATATAAACTTCGGAATAATCACGCCTCTTGATTACAGAGTAAGGGGCAAGAGAAACAAGAACGCTGCGATAAGCGAAAGATCGCTCAAGATTATAGATGAGCTCGCGCAAAAGATATAACGTGGGAAAGGATGAATACCGTTGAAGATCGTAATTGACGCTATGGGCGGAGATAACGCCCCTCTTGAGATCGTGAAGGGGGCGCTTGAGGCGCACGAGGAATTCGGCGCAAATATCGTCCTCGTCGGAAAAGGCGAGGATATTCTGAGATCAATGAGTGAGCTCGGATACAGCGATCTCCCGTCCGGCGTGGAAATAGCAAACGCTTCCGAGGTCGTGCTTATGGAGGACGATCCCGCGACGGTTACTCGGGAGAAATCCGATTCCTCCATGACCGTCGCCCTTAAGCTTTTAAAGGACGGGAGCGCCGACGCTATGATCTCCGCCGGCTCTACCGGAGCCCTTCTCTCCGGTGCGACGCTCATCGTCAAAAGGATCAAGGGCATCAGAAGAGCTGTCCTTTCCGTTCTTCTGCCGAGCACGGGAAAAGGCTTTCTGATAATCGACTGCGGAGCAAACGCAGAGTGCACCCCGGAGTATCTGATGCAGTTTGCGTATATGGGCAGCTACTATCTTAAGGGGATAGTAGGCGTAGACAATCCCAGAGTGGGACTTCTGAACATCGGAACTGAGGAGAGCAAGGGGACAAGCCTTCAGGTGGAGACATACAAGCTTCTGCAGGAGGCGAAGGCACGCGGCGAATTAAACTTTGTGGGCAACGTAGAGGCAAGGGCCGCGTTCCACGACGAGTGCGACGTGCTCGTGACAGACGGCTTTACCGGCAACGTGCTTTTGAAGGGTACCGAGGGCATCGGCCTTATGATGAAGGGCGAGCTCAAAAATATATTCTATAAGAACGTTTTTACAAAGCTCGCAGCTCTGACCATAAAGCCGGGTCTAAAAAGCCTTATGAAGAAGTTTGACGCATCCGACGTTGGCGGAACTATGCTTCTCGGCATATCAAAGCCCGTTATTAAGGCTCACGGCTCATCTAAGGCAAAGGATATAAAGGGCGCCGTATGTCAGGCGATGCTTGCCGTCCAGTCCGGCGTATGTGAAATGATCGAAAAGAACGTTCAGTATATGAAGCTTCAGGAGAAGACAAATGATCGAAATTGAAGAAAAGCTGGGATACGCTTTCAAAAACAGGGCGCTGCTCACTATGGCGCTGACGCACAGCTCTTACGCGAACGAGAACAGGAGCAAGGGCTCGTGCAACGAGAGACTTGAGTTTCTGGGCGACTCTATCCTCGGCTTCGTCGTTGCGGAATATCTGTATAAAAACTACCCTGAGCTTCCCGAGGGACGGATGACAAAGCTGAGGGCTGATATGGTGTGCGAAAAAAGCCTTGCGGTCACGGCGAACAGGCTCGGCCTCGGCGCTTCTCTTTTGCTCGGCCGAGGAGAGGAGAAGGGCGGAGGCAGAGAACGCGATTCAATCCTTGCGGACGCTGTTGAGGCCATGCTTGCGGCTCTATATCTTGACGGCGGACTCGACGAGCCGAAAAGGATAATATACGACTTTATCATATCTGATTTCAGCGCTGAGGAGCACGCCTTTGCCGATTATAAGACGCAGCTTCAGGAGCTTATACAAAAGGACGGAGGGCATACTCTCGGCTACATTGAGATCGGCGAGACTGGACCTGACCACGCGA
The DNA here is from genome assembly GCA_900320765.1 of uncultured Eubacteriales bacterium. GTDB lineage: Bacteria > Bacillota > Clostridia > Oscillospirales > Oscillospiraceae > RUG626. The sequence goes on along the minus strand of ONTN01000011.1, from coordinate 1,960 downwards.
AGGAGTTTACCGTCGCGGCGACGCTTGACGGCGAGGAGATCGCAAGGGGAGTTGGCAGAACGAAAAAGCAGGCGGAGCAGAATGCGGCCAAGGCCGCTCTCGAGAGTCTCAGATGAAGGCGAGAAGATCGATAATCCCGATTTTCGTTCCTCACCTCGGCTGCCCTCATATGTGCGTTTTCTGCAACCAGAACAGAATATCGGGAAATGAAAAACCGGCGACGGCCGAGGACGTGAAAAAAACGGTTGACGAGGCGCTGAAGATCCTTCCCCGTGATACTGAGAAGACGATAGCCTTTTACGGCGGAAGCTTTACGGCTATTCCCTCGGATGAGCAGGAAAAACTCCTGTCGGCCGCAGTAAGATACGTTGAGGACGGAAGAATTAAGGGCATCCGTCTCAGTACGAGACCGGACGCCATAGACGATGAGGTGATCTCAAGGCTCAAGCGCTACGGTGTGCGGACTGTTGAGCTCGGAGTTCAGTCTATGGACGATGAAGTCCTCAAAGCCTCAAACAGGGGGCACACCGCCGAGGACGCTGTAAGAGCAGCGGCGGCATTGAAAGAATCCGGCTTCGAGCTCATTCTTCAAATGATGACCGGGCTTCCTATGGACACGCCGGATAAAGCGATCCAGACGGCAAGGAAATTCGCATCTATGGATCCGGACGGCGTCCGGATCTATCCGACGGTCATCATAAAGGATACTGAGCTCTATGATAAATGGAAGAGGGGAGAGTACCCGGAGCACAGCCTCGACGACGCAGTCGAGCTTTCCGCCGACCTCTTGGACATTTTTGAAGCGGCTGGTATCCCGGTAATAAGGCTCGGACTGAACCCGACGGAGGATCTTTCAGGCGGCGACGCCGCCGGGGGAGCTTATCACCCGGCGCTAAGGGAGCTTGCGGAGGCAAGAAGATACCTGCGGCGTGAGAGAGAGCTTTTAAGCGCTGAGGACGCGGGCGCAGACGTCGTCTTTGCCGTACCGCAGGGAAAGATATCGCAGGCGGCTGGACAGCACAGAAGCAATATAGAAGCAGTTAAGAACGAGTTTAAGCTGAAAAGTGTAAAGATAATCGAAAGAGACTCCGGCGAAAAAATAGCAAGGATAAAATAAATCTTGCAATTAGCATTATTTGCCGCTATAATATAAAAAGTTACAGCTAAATACTTAAATTGTACAGGAGGACAACAAATGAGACTGCCTTACTTTTTCCTGGAAGGCGAAGCCGCAGCGACTAACAGCATAACCAGCTCCTTTCCCTGGATAACGATCGTATATATCGTCGCGATAGTCGCAGTTATGTATTTTCTTATGATCCGTCCGGAGCGCAAGCGCCGCAAGGAAGCTGAGGCCCTCAGAAGCAGCCTTTCCGTCGGCGAGCGCTACGATGAGTGGAAGCGTGTAAGGTCCGGCCGCGCACGCGTTGTCATCGGCACGCGCAGCGCCGTCTTTGCTCCCGCACCGGACCTCGGCCTCATCATCATCGACGAGGAGCAGGAGGAGACCTATAAATCCGAAAACATCCCGCGCTACAATGCGAGGGACGTGGCAAAGTACCGCTGCGCAAGGGCAGACTGCCTGCTTCTGCTGGGCTCGGCCACGCCGGACATCGTCAGCATGCACGCAGCCGAGACCGGGCGCTATGCCTATTTTGAGCTCTCAACCCGCTATAACGAGCAGGAACTCCCCGCCGTCGAGATTGTCGACATGAAGCGCGAGCTGCAAAACGGCAACGGCGGCAGCATCAGCGGGAAGCTGCGGGATGAACTGCAGGCAAACATCGAACGCGGCGAGCAGTCGATCCTGTTTATCAACCGCCGCGGCGCAAACCGTCTTATAAGCTGCGGGGAATGCGGCTTTGTATACAAATGCCCCCGCTGCAGCGTGTCGCTTACATATCACAGCAGCAACCACCGCCTGCTGTGCCACTACTGCGGCTACTCCCGGCGGCCGGAT